>CABTWF010000046.1:0-8903 GCA_902488495.1 uncultured Streptococcus sp.
GAACGATTGGCAATCAGTAAGGCCTGGGCTGCAAAGTACTCATCCCAAGCCAGTCTTTTTTCAGTCATAAGTCTTCTCCTTTTCCTCTATTTTTTGAAAAATGGCAAGCGTAAATCTGCAATCTTTTCAGCTGGAACCTTCATTCCATCCTTGATCCATTTGAGTAGGACTGATACGATGGCAGAACTCCAAAAAGAATGAAGATAGCTGCTGACGCCTTTTGATTTTCCGTGGTATTTTTCCAAAAATTCCTGCATAGCTTGGACAAAAATTTTTTCCAAGTGATAGTCCAGAGCAAGTTGGATTATCTTGGCTTCTTTCTTGGCTGCGCGGAAAAGGTGAACCCAGACCAGATAAAGGTCCGTTTTGACATCGTAGTGGCTGAGCTGTTCCATGATATTATGAACACTACGTTTAAAGACGCTTTCCAAAATCTCTTCTTTAGAATCATAATTGCGATAGAAGGCAGCGCGAGAGACACCCGCCCGCTTGACCAGCTCTGAAATACTAATCTTAGCCAAGTCTTTTTTTTCCAGAAGTTGCAAAAGAGCCGTCTCGATTGCTTCTCTGGTCAAGAAATTGGATTCTTGATTTGATTTTCTGAGATTTTCAAGAGATTTTTCAGATATTTTACGTTCAGACATAACAATTTCTTTCTACTTGTGACAACAGAGAGGTGGTACTTTTGTTTCAAGAACTTTCATGATATAATTGTAAAAAAAGACAGAACCTTTGTCAATGTATAAGTGACAAAGATGGAGAATTTCTATGACTTGGAAGATTGTAGCTGACTCTGGTTGTGATTATCGTCAACTGCCTACTCTTGCAATCGATACTGAATTTGTGAGTGTTCCTTTAACCATTCAAGTAGCTGATCAGGTCTTTATCGATGATGCCAATCTCGACATTGACCACATGATGGAAACCATGTATGCGACTTCTGAGGCTTCAAAATCAGCTTGTCCTAGCCCTGATGATTACTTGCGTGCATTTGAAGGTGCTAAGCATATCTTTGTCGTTACCATCACTGGTGCTCTTTCTGGTAGTCATAACAGTGCACAGCTCGCTAAAAATATCTACCTTGAAGAACATCCTGACACTCAGATTCATGTTATTGATAGTTTATCTGCGGGTGGAGAAGTTGACTTGATTGTCGAGAAAATCAATAGTTTGATTGATCAAGGACTTTCTTATGAGGAAATTGTTGAAGCGATTACAGCCTACCAAGAAAAAACGAAGTTGCTCTTTGTCCTCGCTAAGGTTGATAACTTGGTAAAAAATGGCCGTTTGAGTAAGCTTATCGGTACAGTTGTCGGTCTTCTCAACATCCGTATGGTTGGGGAAGCAAGTGAAACTGGAACCCTAGAACTACTCCAAAAAGCGCGTGGACCAAAAAAATCCCTTCAAGCAGCCTATGAAGAACTCATCAAGGCTGGCTACGCTGGTGGCCGTATCGTCATGGCTCATCGCAGCAATGAAAAATTCTGTCAGCAATTGTCAGAACGCTTGCTGGAAACCTTCCCGCAAGCGGATATCAAAATCATCCCTACGTCTGGTCTCTGCAGTTTCTATGCAGAAGATGGCGGTTTGTTGATGGGATATGAAATTAACTAAGATTATGAGCAACAAGAGATGCCAAGCATCTCTTGTTTTTTGTGGTACAATAGAGCTATGAAACATTTTGATACTATTGTCATCGGTGGTGGACCTGCTGGCATGATGGCTACCATTTCCAGTAGCTTTTATGGTCAGAAAACTCTTCTCATCGAAAAAAATCGCAAACTTGGAAAAAAATTAGCTGGAACGGGTGGTGGTCGTTGTAATGTAACCAACAATGGAACCTTAGATGACCTAATGGCTGGAATTCCTGGTAACGGGCGCTTTTTATACAGTGTCTTTTCCCAGTTTGATAACCACGATATCATCAACTTTTTTACGGAAAATGGTGTTAAACTTAAGGTCGAGGACCACGGACGCGTCTTTCCTGCTAGTGATAAGTCTCGGACTATTATCAAGACACTAGAAAAGAAAATCACTGAGCTCGGTGGTCAAGTTGCTACTCAAACAGAAATTGTTTCGGTTAAAAAGATAGACGACCAGTTTGTCCTTAAGTCCGCAGACCAAACCTTCACTTGTGAAAAACTCATTGTCACAACTGGTGGTAAATCCTATCCTTCTACTGGTTCGACTGGTTTTGGACATGAGATTGCCCGCCATTTTAAGCATACCATTACTGAGCTTGAAGCCGCTGAAAGTCCTTTGTTGACTGATTTTCCACACAAAGCGCTTCAAGGGATTTCACTAGACGATGTGACCTTAAGCTATGGTAAGCATGTCATCACTCACGATCTGCTCTTTACCCACTTTGGTTTGTCGGGCCCTGCTGCCTTGCGTATGTCTAGTTTTGTCAAGGGCGGGGAGGTTCTCTCGCTAGATGTTTTGCCCCAACTTTCTGAGAAGGACTTGATTACATTTCTAGAAGAAAATCGGGAAAAATCCTTGAAGAATACTTTAAGAACCTTGCTTCCAGAACGCTTGGCAGAATTTTTGGTGCAAGGCTATCCTGATAAAGTCAAACAACTGACTGAAAAGGAACGCGAACAACTTCTCCAGTCCATCAAAGCCCTCAAAATCCCTGTGACTGGCAAAATGTCTCTTGCCAAATCCTTTGTCACCAAAGGCGGTGTCAGTCTTAAGGAAATCAATCCTAAAACCCTTGAAAGTAAGCTCGTTCCTGGCCTCCACTTTGCTGGCGAGGTACTGGATATCAATGCCCACACGGGTGGCTTTAACATTACTTCTGCCCTCTGCACCGGCTGGGTGGCAGGAAGTCTGCATTATGATTAAAAATCAAAGGTAGTGAAGAATGAATAGAAGAGAAACAGTTGAATTTGTCAATATGTGTATGATTCAAAATGGAGACAAGGTCCTGGTCCAAGACCGAGTTAATCCTGACTGGCCTGGTATTACTTTTCCTGGCGGTCATGTTGAACATGGCGAATCCTTTGTCGATGCTGTCATTCGTGAAGTGAAAGAAGAAACTGGTCTGACCATTTCCAAACCCCAACTCTGTGGTATCAAAAACTGGTACGATGACAAGGATTATCGTTATGTAGTCCTCTTTTACAAAACAGAACACTTTTCTGGTGAACTCCAGTCTTCAGACGAAGGGAAAGTTTGGTGGGAGAACTTTGAAAATCTTTCTCATCTAAAACTTGCTACTGATGATATGTCTGATATGCTTCGTGTTTTTTTAGAAGAGAATCTCAGTGAATTCTTTTACTACAAAGACGGTGACGACTGGCTTTATGACTTGAAGTAAAAAATAGGCTAGGAAATTCCTAGCCTATTTATTCTGCATTTGTCTGAACGTAAGCAGCAATGACATCTGATGTGTATTGAGCTGTACCAGGTCCAAACTTGTCAATGTTTTCCTTAAACTCTGGGTTGTAGACGTAGCCTTTACCAATATGACCGAAGACTTCAATAGAGCAGTCAAATCCATAAGTACGAATAGCTTGCAAGAGTTTAGCTGCTTCTTCTTGGTTTTCGGTTGCTGTTGCAGCTAGTCCATTTTTAAGGTTTTGAGCTAAAGCTTGAAAGACTTGGTTAAAGGCGGCAGCAGCCTCATCTTCGCGACCTTTTTGGCGTTCAAGCGCTTGGCCCATGACTTCTTGACCATACTTCTCTACCGCTTCTTGGTGGTATTTTTGATTGTCTTGATAGCTAAATCCAGTGAATTTTTCCTCAATCGTCATTTTTCTTTCTCCTTTTTGTTCTTGAATGGTTTTTTGCAAGGTGGAAATCAAGGTATCCAGGTGTTGCCTTTCTCGAGTTAGATAGTCCAACTGCCTGGTCAAATGGGGCAATAAATCTGTCCTTTCTTCCTTTAACAGCTCTGCTATTTTTTCTAAAGAAAAGCCTAGATATTTGTAGTACAGAATGACCTGAAGTCGTTCCAAATCCTCCTGACTATAGGTTCGATAGCCGTTTTCCGACTTTAAGGGAACCAAGAGCCCTATCTTATCGTAGTGATGCAGGGTCTTAACAGAGACACTTGAAAGCTGCGCAGCTTCTTTTATATGGTACATGATTTCCTCCTTACAAGGATAGTATAACCCTTCCCCTTAGGTCAGAGTCAAGCGTTTTTGCGAAAAATTTTTAACTTTTTGAGAAAGGTGTGAAAACTTGAAAATGGTTTTCTTGACAGACCTTTGAAAACATGATAGGATAGTCAAGTCTATCAATCAAACAGAAGGCTCATAGAGAGCCATTGAGAGAGGGCTATTTGACAACTCAAGTAGCCTTTTCTTATTTTGAAAAACAAGATTGGAGTTTCAACTATGTCAGAAAAATCGCAATGGGGCTCGAAACTAGGCTTTATCCTAGCATCTGCTGGTTCAGCCATCGGACTTGGAGCCGTTTGGAAATTTCCTTATATGACTGCTGCTAACGGTGGAGGAGGCTTTTTACTAGTCTTTCTCATCTCCACTATTCTAATCGGTTTTCCCCTTTTGCTAGCTGAGTTTGCCCTCGGCCGAAGTGCTGGTGTCTCAGCTATCAAAACCTTTGGAAAACTAGGAAAGAATAGCAAGTACAACTTTATCGGTTGGATTGGTGCCTTTGCCCTTTTTATCCTTTTATCGTTTTACAGTGTTATTGGTGGCTGGATTTTAGTCTATCTAGGCATTGAGTTTGGAAAATTGTTCCAACTTGGTGGAACGGGTGATTATGCTCAGTTATTTACTTCAATCATTTCAAATCCAGCCATTGCCCTAGGAGCTCAAGCAGCCTTTATCCTATTGAATATCTTCATTGTATCACGTGGGGTTCAAAAAGGGATTGAAAGAGCTTCGAAAGTCATGATGCCCCTGCTCTTTATCATCTTTGTTGTCATCATTGGGCGCTCTCTCAGTTTGCCAAATGCCATGGAAGGGGTTCTTTACTTCCTAAAACCAGACTTCTCTAAGCTGACAAGTGCTGGTCTCCTCTATGCTCTGGGACAATCTTTCTTTGCCCTCTCACTAGGGGTTACAGCCATGCTGACCTATGCTTCTTATTTGGACAAAAAAACCAATCTAGTCCAGTCAGGGATTTCCATCGTAGTCATGAATATTTCAGTATCTATCATGGCGGGTCTAGCCATTTTCCCAGCCATGTCAGCCTTCAATATCCAATCTGAAGGGGGACCGAGCCTGCTCTTTATCGTCTTGCCTCAGCTCTTTGACAAGATGCCTTTTGGAACCATTTTCTACATCCTCTTCCTCATGCTCTTCCTCTTTGCGACGGTCACTTCTTCTGTCGTTATGTTGGAAATCAATGTAGGCAATATCACCAATCAGGACAACAGCAAGCGTGCCAAATGGAGTGTTATTTTAGGAATTTTGACCTTTGTCTTTGGAATCCCTTCAGCCCTATCTTACAGTATTATGGCAGATGTTCATATTTTTGGGAAGACCTTCTTTGATGCTATGGACTTCTTGGTTTCCAATCTCCTTATGCCATTTGGAGCTCTCTGCCTTTCACTTTTTACAGGCTATATCTTTAAAAAGGCTCTTGCAATGGAGGAACTCCATCTTGATGAAACAGCATGGAAACAGGGACTGTTCCAAGTCTGGCTCTTCCTTCTTCGTTTCATCATTCCAATCATCATCATCGTGGTCTTCATCGCCCAATTTATGTAATCAAAAAGGACTTGAGTAGTAAACTCAGGCCCTTTCTTTTTTATGGATGGCTAACAATCAATTCCAGACCTTGCCCTTCCAATGTCCAAGCTTCAACATCACTTGGTAGGATAAAGTGGCTACCTTTTTGGATTGGATAATTTTTCCCGTCAACAGTTAGTTGACCTTGACCAGCCAAGACACTGAATAAGCTGTAGTCAGCTGTCTTTTCGAAGTCAACTTTTCCAGTAATTTCCCACTTGTAAACTGCAAAGAAATCATTGGATACAAGGAGAGTGGAACGTAAATCATCTGCTTTGATAGTTACAGGACGGCTATTGGCAGGCTCGCCAATATTCAAGACATCGATAGATTTTTCAAGGTGAAGTTCACGCAAGTTGCCATTATCATCCTTACGGTCAAAGTCATAGACACGGTAAGTGGTATCGCTAGACTGCTGGGTTTCAAGAATCAAGATACCGGCTCCAATAGCATGCATGGTTCCGCTTGGTACATAGAAGAAATCTCCAGCCTTGACTGGCACTTTTGTCAGCAAGGCATCCCAGTTTTTATCTTCGATTTGCTGGCGAAGTTCTTCTTTTGATTTGGCATTGTGACCATAGATAATCTCTGAACCTTCGTCTGCTGCGATGATGTACCAGCACTCTGTTTTTCCGAGCTCGCCTTCATGTTCTAATCCATAGGTATCGTCTGGGTGAACTTGTACACTAAGCCAGTCGTTGGCATCCAGAATCTTGGTCAACAGTGGAAATACAGGCTCTGGACGGTTGCCAAACAATTCACGGTGTTCCGCATACAAAGTAGCTAGGTCTGTTCCCTCGTAGCGCCCATTAGCGACCTTTGAAACCCCATTTGGGTGGGCTGAAATGGCCCAGTATTCTCCGATTTTTTCACTTGGGATGTCGTAGCCAAACTCATCACGTAGCTTGGTTCCACCCCAGATTTTTTCTTGCATAACTGATTGTAAAAATAATGGTTCTGACATCTTATTCTCCTGTCTATTTTTCTCACTTCATTATAGCAAAAAGACCAGTCTAATTGAACTCTTTTTCACATCTTATAAAGTAGGGAGAAGATTTTATAAAAATAGTGAACAAATGTGCTCTACTTAATACTTGCACCATTGCTGGCAATGACATCCTTGTACCAGTAGAAGGATTTCTTCTTGCTCCGTTTGAGACTTCCTTGACCTGCATTATCACGATCCACATAGATAAAGCCATAGCGCTTGTTCATCTCGCCTGTTCCAGCAGAAACCAGATCTATACAACCCCAAGTCGTATAACCAAGCAATTCAACGCCATCTTGGTAAATAGCATCTCGCATAGCCTTGATGTGGGCTTCTAGATAAGCAATCCGATAGTCATCCGCTACATAGCCATTTTCATCTGGCGTATCCATAGCGCCGAGTCCATTTTCTACGATGAACATGGGTTTTTGATAACGATCCCAGATGGCATTGAGGGTGATACGAAGCCCCAGTGGGTCAATCTGCCAACCCCATTCTGAGGATTCCAGATAGGGATTTTTGATAGAGGCAAAGACATTTCCAGCTGTCAGATCCCTCACTGCTGGATCGCCTGAAGTCATTCGGCTCGCATAGTAAGAGAAGGAAACAAAGTCAACAGTGTGATTCTTCAACAAGTCTAAATCTTCTGTCGTCATTTCAATTTCTATCCCCTCACGCTCCCACTGCTTCTTGGCATAGTTTGGGTATTCCCCACGCGCTTGGACATCAATGAAGAAGTAACTCTTGCGGTCTTGCTCCATAGCTGCCCAGTAGTCTCTCGGATGGGCAGTGTTAGGATAATATTGCCCTGCTGCCAACATACATCCCACCTTGTTTTCTGGATCAATTTCGTGGGCAATTTTAGTCGCCATAGCCGAGGCTACCAGCTCATGGTGAGCTGCTTGGTATTTGACTTGCTCTTGATTTTCCCCCTCTTCAAAACAAATCCCTGCTCCTAAAAAGGGGGCATGCAGAATCATATTGATTTCGTTGAAGGTGAGCCAGTACTTGACCAAGCCCTTGTAACGGGTAAAGAGGGTGCGACAGAGATTTGCGTAAAAGTCCAACATACGACGATTGCGCCAACCACCGTACTCCCTAATTAAGTGCATGGGGCAATCGAAATGCGTGATGGTCACCAGTGGCTCGATCCCATGCTTGTGGCACTCCTTAAACAAATCCTCATAAAAGGCTAGACCAGCTTCATTTGGCTCTGCTTCATCTCCCTTAGGAAAAATCCGAGTCCAAGCAATGGAAAGTCGATAGGTTTTAAATCCCATTTCTGCAAAAAGCGCAATATCTTCCTTGTAATGATGGTACATATCAATGGCTTCCTTTGCTGGGTAAAAATAGCCCTCCTCAAACGAAAACATCTTTTTCTGACCTGTAATAATGGCCTCACGGTCTGGACCAATCGGTACCACATCCACATTAGCAAGACCACGACCGTCCTGATTATAAGCACCCTCACATTGATTAGCCGCCGTTGCCCACCCCAGAGAAATCCTTCTGGAAATTGTAGTATTTCTGTCATCACTTTACCTCGATTGATTTATTACTTCTATTATACTAAAAAGGAGGCAAAAAGTTTTGAACTCTCTGGATAATGATAGCACTAAACTTACTTTTATATATACGAAAAAAAGACTGAAACCAGTCTTCTTTTTATATCAATGCCGTAATAGCCGTTATCAGGCCAAAAATAATACCTGGTGCATTCGCTGCCGCAAGGGGAATATCTCTTTCTTTCTTGAAAAGACCGTAGTAAACCCAGAGACTACAGTTGATGGCTGCGACTAAGGGTTGGATGAAGTTCCCTTTTTGACCAGCCAAGTTGTTCATGATTTGTGGGAAGTAAGAGACATACATCATAACGGACATGAAGGTCGCTACCCAACCCAAAATTTTCATTTGTTTTTCAGACATTTTCAAAACCTCTTTCATTTTTATGAATCATATTTTATAATCTTTTTTCAAAACAATCAAGACTTTGTAGCTTTTGTTATGAAGATGTAAACTATCACAATCTTGTGATAAGAAAGAGGAAACAGAAAAAGACCGGATTGCTCCGATCTTTTAATAATTCACATTCTCAATTTCTGTTTTAAAAATAGCTAAGGTTAACGTCAAATGACTACGCGCCCTATTTCATACGATAAAAATCAATCACTAAACCAGCAGGGCCTTTAACTAGTAGCGATTCCGTTCCC
>CABTWF010000047.1:0-8065 GCA_902488495.1 uncultured Streptococcus sp.
ATCTCACTTGTTAGTTTAGTGCGAACTCTGGCCTTTATAGCGGGGATTTCTTTTATCTTTATCTTACTGGGCTATGGAGCTGGTTTTTTAGGCAATTTGCTGTATGCTTCTTGGTTTCAGTATGTGACAGGTGCGGTCATCATTCTCTTGGGCTTACACCAGATGGAAGTCTTACATTTGCAGGGGCTCTACAAGGAAAAAAGGCTACAATTAAAGAGACAGGGGCAAAAGGGTAACGGCTATAGTCAAGCATTTTTACTGGGGTTAACCTTTAGTTTCGCTTGGACGCCATGTGTAGGGCCGGTTCTGGGGTCTGTTTTGGCTTTGGCGGCTTCAGGTGGTTCAGGTGCTTGGCAGGGAGCTGGTCTCATGTTGGTTTACACGCTGGGTTTGGCGCTACCATTTTTAGTTCTAGCTCTCGCCTCCAGCTATGTTTTGAAACATTTCCGAAAACTCCATCCTTATCTCGGAACCCTCAAAAAAGTGGGTGGTTTCCTCATTATCGTGATGGGAATCTTGGTGCTTTTGGGAAATGCTTCCATTTTGACTACATTATTTGAATAGAGAGGGAAAAGAAATGAAAAAATGGCAAACATGTCTTCTTGGAGTAGGCTCAATCTGTTGCTTGGCAGCCTGTTCGGCTAAAAACATGGCAGACGAGTCTACTATGAAGGAGCAAACCAAAACAGAACAAGTTAGTTCGAAAACTGCGACTAAAGGTCAGGAAGTCGCTGATTTTGAACTGACAGGTGTAGATGGCAAGACCTATCGTTTGTCTGATTACAAGGGCAAGAAAGTCTATCTCAAATTTTGGGCTTCTTGGTGTTCCATCTGTCTAGCCAGCCTTCCAGATACGGATGAAATCGCTAAGGATGCTGGTGATGACTATGTAGTTTTGACAGTGGTGTCTCCTGGACACAAGGGGGAACAATCTGAAGCAGACTTTAAAAACTGGTATAAGGGATTGGATTATAAAAATTTTCCAGTTTTAATTGATCCATCAGGTAAACTCTTGGAAAGTTATGGTGTCCGTTCTTACCCAACTCAAGCCTTTATAGACAAGGAAGGAAAGCTGGTCAAAACGCAACCAGGTTTTATGGATAAGGATATGATTTTAAAAGAATTGAAAGAAATGGGGTAGAGAAAGGCTATGAACGATAAAGTAAAACTTTTTGTCTTGGCAGGGGTCATTCTCCTAGCCCTAACCGGTTTTTATTTTCTATTGATGCGAAATGCAGGGCAGACAGATAGCTCGCAAATTGAGAAAGCATCCGTTAGCCAAGGAGGAAAAACAGTGAAAAAAACAGAAGTGAGCAAAGACGCAGACTTGCACGAAATTTATCTAGCTGGGGGATGTTTCTGGGGAGTGGAGGAATACTTCTCACGCGTTTCCGGAGTGACAGATGCCGTTTCAGGCTATGCAAACGGTAGAGGGGAAACAACCAAGTACGAATTGATTAACCAAACAGGACATGCAGAGACTGTCCATGTCACCTATGATGCCAAGCAAATTTCCCTCAAGGAAATTCTGCTTCATTATTTCCGCATTATCAATCCAACCAGCAAAAATAAACAAGGAAATGATGTGGGTACCCAGTATCGTACTGGTGTTTATTACACAGATGATAAGGATTTGGAAGTAATCAACCAAGTCTTTGATGAAGTTGCTAAAAAATATGACCAACCTCTGGCAGTTGAAAAGGAGCCCTTGAAGAATTTTGTGGTGGCTGAGGACTATCACCAAGACTACCTCAAGAAAAATCCAAATGGCTACTGTCATATCAATGTCAATCAGGCCGCCTATCCCGTCATCGATGCCAGCAAATATCCTAAACCAAGTGATGAGGAATTGAAGAAGACCTTGTCACCTGAGGAGTATGCAGTTACCCAGAAAAATCAAACAGAACGAGCTTTTTCAAACCGTTACTGGGATAAATTTGAATCTGGTATCTATGTAGATGTCGCTACTGGCGAACCCCTCTTTTCATCAAAGGACAAGTTTGAGTCTGGTTGTGGCTGGCCTAGTTTCACCCAACCCATCAGCCCAGATGTTGCTACCTACAAAGAAGATAAGTCCTACAATATGACGCGCATGGAAGTGAGAAGCCGAGTTGGAGATTCTCATCTTGGCCATGTCTTTACAGATGGGCCTCAGGACAAGGGTGGCTTACGCTACTGTATCAATAGTCTCTCTATCCGCTTTATTCCCAAAGACCAAATGGCAGAAAAAGGCTATGCTTATTTACTAGATTATGTTGATTAAGAAGTCTTTCCTAAGCAGTTAGAGGAGAATTTTGCTATACTGATACTAGTAAGTGACAAAGGAGCAGAGCATGACCTACACAATCTTAATCGTAGAAGATGAGTATCTGGTAAGACAAGGATTGACCAAGCTGGTCAATGTAGCAGCCTACGATATGGAAATCATCGGTCAGGCTGAAAATGGTAGACAGGCTTGGGGCTTGATCCAAAAACAGGTGCCAGACATCATCTTAACCGATATTAACATGCCTCAGCTAAATGGCATCCAGTTAGCCAGTCTGGTACGAGAAACCTATCCTCAGGTTCACCTGGTATTTTTGACGGGTTACGATGATTTTGATTATGCCTTGTCTGCTGTCAAACTCGGTGTAGATGATTACCTGCTCAAACCCTTTTCTCGTCAGGATATTGAGGAAATGTTGGGGAAAATCAAGCAAAAACTAGACAAGGAAGAAAAGGAAGAGCAGTTACAAGATTTATTAACCGATAAGTTTGAGGGAAATATTGCTCAGAAGATCCAGTCTCATCTGGCTGATAGTCAATTTAGTTTAAAGTCTTTAGCCAGTGAATTGGGCTTTAGTCCGACTTATTTGAGTTCCTTGATTAAGAAAGAGTTGGGCCTGCCTTTTCAGGATTATTTGGTGCGAGAACGTGTCAAACAAGCCAAGCTTTTGCTCTTGACAACGGATTTAAAGATTTATGAGATTGCAGAGAAGGTTGGTTTTGAAGATATGAACTACTTTACCCAACGTTTTAAACAGATTGCAGGTGTGACACCTCGTCAGTTTAAGAAGGGAGAAGGTCGATGAAGCGTTCTTCTCTCCTAGTCAGAATGGTTATTTCCATCTTTCTGGTCTTTCTCATTCTCCTAGCTCTGGTTGGGACTTTCTACTATCAATCGAGTTCATCAGCCATTGAGGCTACCATTGAAGGCAATAGTCAAACGACTATCAGTCAAACTAGCCATTTTATCCAGTCTTATATCAAAAAATTAGAAACCACCTCGACTAGTTTGACCCAGCAGACGGAAGTCCTAGCCTATGCTGAGAATCCCAGTCAAGACAAGGTCAAGGGAATCCGAGATTTATTTTTGACCATCTTAAAGGCAGACCAGGACTTGAAAACGGTGGTTTTGGTAACCAAGTCTGGTCAGGTCATTTCTACAGATGACAGTTTGCAAATGAAAACTTCCTCAGATATGATGGCTGAGGATTGGTACCAAAAGGCCATTCATCAGGGAGCTAAGCCAGTTTTAACCCCAGCTCGTAAATCAGATAGTCAATGGGTCATTTCTGTTACTCAGGAACTTGTTGATGCAGAGGGGGCCAATCTTGGCGTACTTCGTTTGGATATTTCCTACGAAACTCTGGAAGCCTATCTCAACCAACTCCAGTTGGGCCAGCAGGGCTTTGCCTTTATCATCAATGAAAACCATGAATTTGTCTACCATCCTAAACGTACCGTCTATAGCTCAGTGAGTGAAATGGAGGCTATGAAACCCTACATCGAGACGGGGCAGGGCTATACGCTGGATCACCAATCCTACGTCAGTCAGGAAAAGATTGCAGGAACTGATTGGACGGTGATAGGCGTGTCTTCGTTGGAGAAGTTAGACCAGGTTCGGAGTCAACTCATGTGGACCTTGCTTGCTGCTAGTACTTTATCTCTTCTTGCCTGTCTCTGCTTGGTGTGGTTCAGTCTCAAACGCTGGATTGCCCCTTTGAAGGATCTGAGAGAAACCATGCTGGAAATTGCTTCTGGTACACAAAATCTTCGTGCTAAGGAAGCTGGTGCCTATGAACTGAGAGAAGTGACTCGTCAGTTCAATGCCATGCTGGATCAGATTGATCAGCTGATGGCAGATGTGCGCAGGCAGGAAGAAGCGACCCGGCAGTATGAACTTCAAGCACTGTCGAGCCAGATTAACCCCCATTTCCTCTATAATACTTTGGACACTATCATCTGGATGGCTGAGTTTCAGGATAGTCAGCGAGTGGTTCAGGTGACCAAGTCCTTGGCAACCTATTTCCGCTTGGCGCTCAATCAAGGCAAGGATTTGATTTCTCTTTCTGATGAAATCAATCATGTCCGCCAGTACCTCTTTATCCAGAAACAACGCTATGGTGATAAGCTGGAGTATGAGATTGATGAAGATCCTGCTTTTGGTAACCTAGTCTTACCCAAGTTGGTGTTGCAACCTCTTGTAGAAAATGCTCTTTACCATGGTATTAAGGAGAAGGAAGGTCAGGGCCATATTAAAGTCTCTGTTCAGAAACAGGATACAGGGCTTGTCATCCGCATTGAGGATGATGGTGTTGGTTTCCAAGCTGCTGGCGATAGTAGTCAAAGTCAGCTCAAACGTGGGGGAGTTGGCCTTCAAAATGTCGACCAACGACTCAAACTTCATTTTGGAGACAAATACCAGATGAAGATCAATTCTGTACCTTCAAAAGGGACGATAGTTGAAATATACATTAATAAAATAGTAATTAGCTAACTCTCAGTCTATTCTGGGAGTTTTGCTTTTAAAATTCAGAATGATTAGTTGGCCTTGATAAAATCAGTAAAAAAAGATATGATAGATAGTGACAAAAGAGGTATCAAGTATGAAGGAAAAAGACATTCAAAGAGCAACAAGCCAGATTGTAGAAGATGTAATAGACAAGGCTAACTTGAAGCAAGGAGCTATCTTTGTTTTGGGACTTTCTTCTAGTGAGGTGATAGGTGGTCAGATTGGCAAGGAATCCAGCCAAGAAATTGGGGAAGTCATTGTGAAAACCATTCTAGATATCCTAGAGGAAAAAGGAATTCATCTAGCCGTTCAAGGTTGTGAACATGTTAATCGTGCCCTCGTCGTTGAACGTCAGGCGGCAGAGCAGTTTGGTCTGGAAATCGTCAGTGTCCTTCCGACTCTTCATGCAGGAGGTTCGGGTCAGCTAGCAGCCTTTAAGTTTATGAAAGACCCTGTCGAAGTGGAGTTCATCACGGCTCATGCAGGAATTGATATCGGAGATACCGCAATTGGTATGCATGTCAAGCATGTGCAGGTTCCGATTCGACCAGTTTTGCGTGAGATCGGGCACGCCCATGTAACGGCTCTAGCTAGCCGTCCAAAACTCATTGGTGGTGCGCGTGCACAGTATCCACAAGATTCTATCAGAAAGTCGTAAAATCATTCTGTAATAACAGAAGAAAAGCAAAAGACAGAGGAAACAATGGTATAGATACCATGACTTCCTCTGTTCTTTTTTGTTGAATTCTTGTGCCAAGTGTTCCAACAACAAGAGTATTTTTAACTAGAAGAACGAGTTTCATCTGATGGAGAATTGCCAAAAGTAGGAAAAATTAACTTAGAGAAGATTTTACGTCATAGAAATCAGTAAACAAAGCTGGATTTAACTGTTCTAGGTCGGCTTTTTTGTGCTATACTTAAGGTATGCATAGAAAAACAGTGATTGATTTTAGGGCTTTGGGGAAGAGATACACCTTTACCCAGCCGATCAAAGAGTTAAAAACGAGAGATTTAGCAGAAGTGGCAGACTTGCTGGCACAAGTGGAAAGCTACCAAGAGCAAGGCTATTATGTGGTGGGCTACGTCAGTTATGAGGCTGCACCTGCTTTTGAGGAAAAACTAGCAGTTCACAAGCTTCCTCTATTGGGCGAGTATTTGCTTTATTTTACCGTTCACGATAGGGTGGAAAAATCCCTTATTCCACTGACTTATGAGGAAGTAGATCTGCCTTCAAATTGGCAGGAAGTAACGTCTGCAGCAGACTATGAAAAGGCTATTGGGCAGATTCACCATCATTTGCGTCAGGGGGACACCTATCAGGTCAACTATACCGTCCAACTCAAGCAGGATTTAAGTGCCAATCCTTTTGCCATTTACAATCGCATGGTGGTAGAGCAGGAGGCGGGCTACAATGCCTATGTTGAACATGATGAGATGGCAGTGATTTCCATGAGCCCAGAGCTCTTTTTTGAGCAAAATGACCGAGAATTAACGACTCGTCCGATGAAAGGAACAACCCATCGGGGAGTGACTGACCAAGAAGACCTTGCCCAAGCTAGCTGGTTGGAGCAAGATCCTAAAAATCGCTCTGAAAATATGATGATTGTGGATCTCTTGCGAAATGATATGAACCGTATTTCTGAAGTTGGAAGTGAGCATGTGGAGCGTCTGTGCCAAGTGGAGCAGTATTCGACTGTTTGGCAGATGACGTCAACCATCAAGAGTCAGTTACGATTGGATGTGGACTTGGTTGCCATTTTTCGCTCTCTCTTTCCTTGTGGATCCATAACGGGAGCTCCGAAAATTGCGACTATGGAGATTATCAAAGATTTGGAGCCCCAACCTAGAGGAGTTTACTGTGGAACGATTGGTCTCTTACTTCCAAATGGGCGACGAATTTTCAATGTCGCCATTCGGACTATCCAACTGCATCAAGGGAAAGCCATCTATGGAGTGGGGGGCGGCATTACATGGGATAGTACTTGGGAATCTGAATACCGAGAGATTCATCAAAAGGCGGCTGTTCTCTATCGTAAACAAGCACGTTTCCAATTGATTACTACAGGAAGAATCAGTCAGAAGAGCCTGCTGTTTGAAGATCAACATCTGGAAAGATTGACAAAGGCGAGTCGTTATTTTTCCTTTCCTTTTGACCCAGAAGAATTGAGACAAAAGATAGAGGAAGAGTGTCAAGTTTGTGATGTTAATCAAGACTACCGCTTACGAATTACCCTTAGCAAGTCTGGAGAGATGGAACTCAGTCGCCAAATCTTAGCACCCCTCAGTCCAAGTTTCTGCAAAGCCAAACTTTGTCTGCAAGAGGCAGATTTGAATCAATCCTTTACCTACTTTAAAACAACTCATAGACCACATTTGAGCCTAGGGGAGCAAGAGAAGATTTACCACAATAAGTCAGGAGAACTGCTTGAAACCTCTATTGGAAATTTGGTTTTGAAAATTGCTGGAAAACTCTATACACCGCCAGTCCGACTTGGAATTTTACCAGGAATCTACCGCCAACATTTGTTGGAAACAGGACAGGTGGAGGAAAAAGTATTGACTGTGCCAGACTTGGACCAAGCGGAAACTATCTATGGCTGTAATGCAGTCAGAGGCTTGTATGAGTTGGAAGTGATAGTATTGTGAGTTTTATCTATTAATAGCTTTTAGTATATATTAATACATATTTGTGTTATAATGTAACCGTAAACAATAAAAATTTAAGGGAGATTTTTGATGAAAAAATCCAAAAAAATTTTAGTAACCAGCTTAGCAACTGCAACACTGGGACTTCTTTCACTTACAGATACAACTGGAGTTTTTCCTTTTTCGACTCAGCATGTTTCTGCTCAAGAAAAGGATGTATCTAAAAACGGTAAGATTGTAAAAGAGAATACAACTTTGGCGCCAAATCAAGCTGAGAAATCAAAAACGCCAGCGCAAAATCCTGCTGAGAAATCAAAAACGCCAGCGCAAAATCCTGCTGAGAAATCAAAAACGCCAGCGCAAAATCCTGCTGAGAAACCAAAAACGCCAGCGCAAAATCCTGCTGAGAAACCGAAAACACCAGCGCAAAACCCTGCTGAGAAACCGAAAACACCAGCACAAAAATCTCCCGAGCAGGCAAAAAATACAACTCCTAAAGAGGATAAGTCCAAATCTACAGCTCAGTCTGGTTGGGTAGGCTCATCATACTATCAAAATGGTACTAAAGTTATAAATAAGTGGATTTTTGATAAAAAAGCTAATTCTTATTTCTATCTAAATGCTTCGGGAAACTATGTCCAAAAT
>CABTWF010000048.1:0-7591 GCA_902488495.1 uncultured Streptococcus sp.
AAAGAAAGTGGCTCTGCTGCTGCACCGACTGCTGGACTGCACTTCACCAAAGAACTGCTAGCAAAAATCCAAGCCAAAGGTGTTCATCTGGTCTATCTCACTCTTCACGTCGGACTCGGAACCTTTAGACCTGTCTCTGTTGACAATCTGGACGAACATGAAATGCACTCAGAATTCTATCAGCTTTCTGATGAAGCAGCAGCAACTCTTCGCTCTGTTAAGGAAAATGGAGGTCGTGTTATTGCTGTTGGAACTACTTCGATCCGCACACTGGAAACCATCGGTTCCAAGTTTAATGGGCAAATCCAAGCAGATTCTGGTTGGACCAATATCTTTATCAAACCTGGTTACGAATGGAAGGTCGTGGATGCCTTTTCAACCAACTTCCATCTGCCAAAATCAACTCTCGTCATGTTGGTCTCTGCCTTTGCAGGCCGTGAATTAGTCTTAGATGCATACCAGCACGCTATTCAAGAACACTATCGCTTCTTTAGTTTCGGTGATGCCATGTTTATCTATTAAGAAAATCCCTATTAGGAAACCTAATAGGGATTTTTCTAATTATTCCATACTAAACTTTGGATCTTTCAAACTCTGCACACTGGCATTGATAACTGCTCCAATAATCAAAATCTTTGCAATGAGAATAAACCAGAACATCATGACTACCACGATAATGGAACTGAAAAATCGGACATCAACCAGATGATTAACATAACTATTGACGTAGACAGAAAAGATATTCAATAAAAAGATAAGAGTTAGCAAGACAAAGACACTTCCTGGTAAAACATAGCGGATTCGTGGTGCTTTTACTTTTGGAAGGAAGTAATAAATCATAACCAGAATGGCAAAGATCAAGGCATAGACCAGAGGGCCTGTAAAATCTTGCAGGTAGGTAAATAGCGGACTGTCTGATTGCCAGTAAGTTTTGAGGAGGTTGAGCAACATACGACCAAACATACTCAAAAACAAGGCTAAGGCAAAAAGAATCTGCAAGCCAAAACTAACCAGTAGACTCATCAACTGATGGGAGATAATTCCTCGACTCTTGGTCACTCCATAGGCTTTGTTAAAGGCTTTTTGGAGGAAATCCATTGATTTCGAAAAGGTCCATAGGGCTGACAAAACAGCAAAACTCAGCAAACCAGTTGATGGTTGAGTCAGAACTTCTCGGACAATCTTGGCGACCACATCATACACCGTATCAGGCAAAAATTCCTTGATCGTCAGTAAGAAATTTGAGACCGGAATCTGAAAATAAGGCAAAATATTGACCATTATCATTAGCAAAGGGAAGATTGAAATCAACCAATAGTAGGCAACCGCAACACTGGTCAACTCACTATCAGATGCTTGATAATAATGCAAAAAAGCTTTCAATAAGGGCCTGTCCATCAGCTCTTTCCACCACTTTTTCATGTTTCCTCCTCCGTCATTTTCTTCATCATCTAAGTTCTTCTGATTAAATCTAGCATATCATAAGGCAAGGTATTTGCAGCCTCTTTCAGAGAATAATTCTCTAAATTATTAACGTTTTGGCGTAGTTTTTTGGCATACTTGGCTGTTATCAGTTTAGCTTCTTCGTATTCAAAGATTGCCTTACGTTCGAGATAGTAGCCTCGTAGCATTTCATCGATATTGTTTGGTTTGATGCGATTGATAACCCGCTCAACAAAAGCACCACTTCCGATAATAGCCGTCTCGCGTAGACGAGACTCTTGCATAAAGCTAATCAGAGAACTCTTGTAAACCCCTTTTAGGTTTTCCAAACTCTCGATAATCAGCTCTGTATTTTCCAAATACAACTCTGAAATCTGATCATAGTCAACTGCTAATAGTTTACGAGATTCTTCATTCATCCAACTACGAAAAGTTTTGCCAAAGGTAAACATTTCATGGAGTAGAAAGCGCAGTATCCGTAAGGAAACTAGGAAATAATAAGTCACTCTAGAAGCGAAGTTCCGATTGATACTCTGCTCCATGTTTTTTAGGTAACGTTGGTAAACTCGATAGCCACGCTCACTGATTCTATTTTCTTCGTAGGCTTGCTCTAAACCATCACTCTCAATACTTAAGATAAGAAGTTTGAGGGACTCCCAGTCCTCCTGGACTCTCTTATTTTCCAGACTAAGGATGAGGTTTTCAATTCGACCATGATAATTATCAATAGCTGCATAAAGAGGAAGTTTGTTCTTGTGATGGTCCAGTTCTTTTTCTAATTCTGCAGCTACATCATTCAAAATCGCAATATGCATCAAATGATCCTTGCTTTCCTCTTGTTCCTCAGATAAGTGAGGGAGGACCAGTAAACCTGTTAGAAAGCTTAATAGTGTAACGCCTGCTACGAGAAAGAGCAACAGAGGATACTCCTGCTCCAAATGACTTGGTATGAGGAGAATAGTCGCGATAGATACTGTCCCTTTGACACCAGAGAAGGTCAAAAGAAGCATATCTTTCGTGTACTTATGAATTTTTTTCTTAAGTCGACGTGTCCTCACAAAGTAAAAACCAGCAATCATGACAAAGCGGATCGCAAAGAGTAAGAAGGTCAGAACGACAACTGAAAGCAGTAAAAGAAGGGGATTGTAGAGAGAATTAGACAAGATCGGCTCTGCTATCAACTCTAATTCCATTCCCAAGAGAACAAAGACTGATCCATTTAGCATAAAGGTCACGGTGTGCCAAACGGTCTCCGTCACGGTGTCTACCTGAGCCTCAAGGAGCGTAATTTTCTTAAAGCGACTGGCCTTCAAAATACCTGCAACCACTACTGCGATGATCCCTGAAACATGAAACTCTTCTGCGATGAAAAAGGTCATGAGCGGCAAACTTAGCTCTAGCAATAGTTCACTGGCTATATCTATCGCTCGTACACTCAGTAAAAAGCTATGCAAAAAACGATTGACCATAGCCGTCACAAAACCGACTACAAAACCACCAAGTATAGAAAGTGCTAGGGAAGTTCCAGCTTGGCTGAAAGAAAACGTTCCTGTTGTCCAAGCAGCAAGAGCCATCTGAAAGGCAACCAAACCCGAAGCGTCATTTAAGAGCCCTTCCCCTTTTAGGATATTGGAAACCCGTTTGGGAAAACGAAAACGTTCAGAAAGAGATGCAAAGGCAACCAAATCTGTTGGCCCAAGTGCCGCTCCAACTGCTAAACAGGCAGCCAAAGGAAGAGTCATCCAAAGAAAGTGAGCCATGCCCCCCAAGCTTAAGGTCGAGATAAAAATCACAGGAAAGATCAGAAAGACAACAATCCGCCAGTGCTTCAAAATGGACGTAATATCTGCTTCTTCTGCCTCCCGGAAGAGTAAGGGACCAATAACCATGGCCAGAAACAGCTCTGTATTGAGATGAAAGTCCGCATCGGGAACAAATAAACCAATCCCAATCCCCAAAAGAATTTGTACAAGAGGAAGGGGCAAAAAAGGGAGAATTTTATTGGTCGTAGTTGAAATGATTAAGACAAATAAAAATAGAATCAAGTAAATGAGTAATTCCACACAATTCCTCCTTAATCTTTTTTACAACAAGATTCAAAAATCTCCTTTTGCTCTTGGATTTTCTGATCAATCTTAGAACAGTCTTTGTGCTCAATTTTTTTCTGGCATCGTTCCATTTCAAGAGTCACTAATTTTTTCTTAATTTTAAGCATTTTCTTGCTCATATGTGCTTCGTCGAGCACCCCGACTGCTCGCTCGTGATGCGTTGACTCGACAAAATTTTGGCGCATTGCCTCAAGCTTCTCACGAAGGTATTGTTTATCCATGTCTATACCTTTCTAATTTTTCAATCATAACTAAAAACGGTGGATTATTAACTTGGTTGAGAGTCCGATAAATGGCAGCTGTATACTCTTGTTGGTTCAACTGGCTAACAAAATCCAATACAGCATCCCTCTCGGTGTCTCCTCCTTCATGACCATAGTAAATCATGATTGCAATCCGTCCCCCTTTGACAAGCAAGTGACACAGCTTTTCTAAGGCTTCGATAGTAGTCTGAGGTTGGGTGATGACGGATTTGTCAGCAGAAGGTAAATAACCAAGATTAAAAATCCCTGCCTTAGCTTCTGTCACAAACTGGTCTAGTGTCTCATGACCTTTCAAGATTAACTGGGCATTTTTCATTCCAGCCTGATCCAAACGCTCTTGCGTCTTCTCCAAAGCCTGCTCCTGAATATCAAAGGCATAGACTTGCTTGGCTAGCTTGGCTAGAAAAAGGGTATCATGGCCATTACCCATGGTCGCATCCACAACAATATCCTCTTTTGTCACGACTTCAGCTAAAAAATCATGCGCCATCTCAAGTGGTCTTTTCATTTTTAAACTCCTGTTTTACAGCCTTGCATCCTTGCACACTTCCACGACGGCGCATCTCAGTTTCAATAGCATTTAGCACTTCCCATTTATTGAGGCTCCACATAGGACCAATCAACATATCTCTCGGTGCATCTCCTGTAATTCGATGGATGACGATATGCTTGGGAATGATTTCCAACTGGTCACAAATGACCTTGACATACTCGTCCTGACTCATCAGTTGCAAACGTCCTTCGTGGTAATCTCGCTGCATCCGTGTATTGGTCATGAGGTGAAGCAAGTGCAGTTTAATTCCTTGAATATCATTGTCCGTAACACAGCGACGGACATTTTCAACCATCATCTCATGGGTTTCACCGGGCAAACCATTGATCAAATGGGAAACAATCTCAATCTTGGGATACTTTCTCAAGCGTTTTACTGTTTCCACATACAATTCATAAGAATGGGCACGGTTAATCAGGTCAGAGGTTGCTTCAAAGGTAGTCTGTAAGCCCAATTCAACTGTCACGTGCATACGTTCCGATAACTCAGCCAAATATTCGATGGTTTCGTCTGGCAGACAGTCTGGCCGTGTTCCGATATTGATACCTACTACACCTGGCTCGTTGATAGCCTGCTCATATCGTTCCCGAATCACTTCCACCTTTTCATGGGTGTTGGTAAAGTTTTGAAAATAAACCAGATACTTTTTAACTTCTGGCCACTTGCGGTGCATAAAGTCAATTTCCTTATAAAATTGCTCACGGATAGGGGCATCCGGTGCCACGATGGCATCTCCAGAACCTGAAACCGTACAAAAAGTACAACCACCATGGGCTACAGTTCCATCCCGATTTGGACAGTCAAATCCCGCATCAATAGGAACTTTGAAAGTCTTTTCTCCGAAAAGTTTTCGATAATAATCATTCAAGGTATTATAAGATTTCATAACTTTCATTATAACAAAAAACACCTACAATCTCAAAAGCCTGACTTTCCTACAAATTCCCTTGTTTCTCATTTCCTTTAGCGTTTTTTTATGATACAATATGGGTATGATTTTAATGAAAATAGCATCTATTTTATTATTGATATTAACCTTGGTGGTTTGCTTTATTGTCACCAAGCTTTTCGGACTTAGGAAAATAGGATTTAATTTCGCGGATCTAGCTTTTCCACTTTTGGTATTTGAGTACTATCTGATCACTGCTAAAGCCTTTACCCACAACTTTCTACCGCGACTCGGTGTTGCTCTTTCTCTCCTAGCAATCCTCCTTGTAGTCTTTTTCCTTGTCAAAAAACGAAGTTTTTATTACCCTAAATTCATCAAATTCTTCTGGAGAGCTGGTTTTCTCCTTACCTTAATCATCTACATAGCTATGATTGTCGAATTGATGATGCTCCCATAAAAAACATTCCCTCAGACAGCTGTCTAAGGGAATGTTTTTATCTTCATACTTACTTTCTAAGCTCTACCAAGATACTTTATCTTATTTCCTAAATGTCAAGGCGTAGAATTTGCCATCCCAAAGAAGTTTCATTTCATTTTCCTTAACTTCGCTTGGAACAGCATTCTCAATTTCACTCAAATCAACAGTAGCGTCTTTAAAATAATCCTTACTAAAATGATTTTTCTTATATTGCTGATCCACATAGTCAGCCGTCTCATCTGCAATTAAAATCTTAGTCCCTGGCTTCGCCACTCGTAGCATTTCCTGCATAGCCTTGGCCTTATCATTGAAAAAATTGATTCCGCCAATATGGTAGACAATGTCAAAACTATTATCCGCAAAGGGGAGATCCTCCGCGCAAGCATGGAAAAGTTGCAGATTGGTCTTTTTAGCGCAAGATTTCTGGCATTTTTTTAGCATACTGATAGAAATATCTACCCCTACAAAGTCTAAACTTTTCAGGTCAATTGTCTCAGGAATATAACGGAGGTCTTGGCCAGTCCCGATAGAGACATAAAGAACAGATAAATTATCCTTCCATTCTATTTCCTCCATCAGATCCTTTCTCAACTTATCAATTGCCTTGCCGTGGAGAAGTGGTCCTATCCATTTCTCACTCATATCATACCAGCGAGCCATACGGTTGTACATGGTCATGTATTTAGCATTATCTCCAGATAAATAATCTGGATTAAGAGACAGATAGATAGCCCCATCTTTTTGAAAATTTTCCACCTCCAAACCTGACTTCAATTTATCTTGTAATCTTGTTTCAATCATATGTAACATCTCCTTTTCTATTTGTCACCTATTATAGTGGAATTCATCGCAAAAACAATAGCTTTTTAGTAAGTGGCAACTATCCACTTGTATCTGGTAGTAGAACCAGGGTTAGTTACAAAAAAAACAAGTGCCAATTTCCATTGACACTTGTTTCCACTTTTAAACTGTGTTGCAAAATTTCGTGAAAGATACCGTTTAAAAAACTTAATCTTCTTTTTTGCGTCTTGCCAAGAATCCTGTTCCCAATCCAAGAAGGGCGATTCCAGCTACTAGAGTCGCTTGGTTAGACTCGCTTCCTGTATTAGGCAATTCCCCACCTTTTTTAGGCTTACCTGGTTCATTTGGTTTGCCAGGTGTTGGTTTTTCAGGAGTGTGTGTATTTGTAATGTTGTAACCTTCTACTGAAGCTGTATAACCATCCGGAACATTCACTTCTTCAACAGTGTAGGCAATCTCCTTACCTTCTTGATAACGATCAAGACCTGTGAACTCATAAGTCCAGCCATTTGTTTCTGACACTGTAGCTGTCTGACCAGTTTCCTTACCATCTGCAAGAAGTTTCACAGTGACAGAAGATGGACGGATACCGTCTTTGTTATCTTCATCTTTCCAGATCTTCTTACCTTTTACAGTAGTTTTCAACGGTGTATGTTTGTTGGTAATAGTGTACTTACCATCTTTTTCTGAAGTAATTATTGTTTCGTATGATGCAACAGCTACTTCTTTGACAGTGTACTTGATTTCTTGACCATTTTCATACTTAGGAAGTGCTTTTGATTCGAACTTCCAACCAGTTGCTTCTGATACTTCAATTTCTTGAACAACTTCTTTATCGTTTTTAAGAATTTGAACTTTCACAGATGTTGTACGTTTGCCGTCTTGGTTGTTGTTATCTTTCCAAACCTTAGTTCCGGAAAGAACTACTGTTTTTGGTGTGTAATTGTTTGTAACTACTTGACCAGTCACAGAAGATTCGTAACCAGCTGGTACATCCACTTCCTTGATAGAATAGGTGATTTCTTTACCAGCTTCGTATTGTGGAAGATTTGTGAA
>CABTWF010000049.1:0-7073 GCA_902488495.1 uncultured Streptococcus sp.
GCCAATGGGTTTCTGCCAAGAAGAAACCAATGGTTCACCTTCTTCCTCACTGGAACTGGGAAAATAGAGAATTGGCATCGAAAGTTGAAGATTCAGACGGAAAAATCCCAGTTCGTGCCTACTCAAACGCTGCAAGCGTTGAATTGTTCTTGAATGGAAAATCTCTTGGAGTTAAGAAGTTCAACAAAAAACAAACCAGTGATGGCCGTACCTACCAAGAAGGTGCCAATGCTAAGGAACTCTATCTTGAATGGAAGGTTGCGTACCAACCAGGTACTTTAGAAGCTGTAGCTCGCGATGAAGCTGGAAAAGAAATTGCACGTGATAAGATCACGACTGCAGGCCAACCAGCAGGTGTTCGCCTCGTCAAGGAAGAACACGCAATTGCAGCAGATGGAAAAGACTTGACCTACATCTACTACGAAATCGTAGATAGTGAAGGAAATGTGGTACCAACTGCCAATAATTTGGTTCGTTTCCAATTGCATGGACAAGGTCAACTGGTTGGTGTTGATAATGGGGAACAAGCCAGCCGTGAACGCTACAAGGCACAACCTGATGGTTCTTGGATCCGCAGAGCCTTTAACGGTAAAGGGGTTGCCATTGTTAAATCAACTGAGCAAGCAGGTAAATTCACTCTAACAGCCCATTCAGATCTCTTGAAATCTGGTCAAGTAACGGTCTTTACTGGTAAAAAAGAAGACCAAGAAAAGACCGTTCTCGGAACCGAAGTACCAAAAGTACGTACTGTTATTGAGAAAGAGCCAAAAATGCCGAAGACAGTCGGTTTTATCTACAGTGATGGCAGTCGTGAAAAACGTCCAGTAACTTGGTCTTCAGTTGATGTGAGCCAAGCAGGAGTTGTGACTGTTAAAGGTATGGCAGACGGACGCGAAGTTGAGGCCCGTGTCGAAATTCTAGCAATCGCAAATGAGCTTCCAACTGTTAAGCGTGTTGCTCCAGGAACAGACTTGAGCGCTGTTGACAAATACGTTTCTATTGCTGTTACGGATGGAAGCGTACAAGAATACGAAGTTGATAAGTGGGAGATTTCGGAAGCAGATAAAGCTAAACTGTCAGTTGCAGGATCACGTATTCAAATGACTGGTCAACTGGGTGGTGAGACTATTCACGCTACCCTTGTGGTAGAAGAAGGTAATCCTGCGGCTCCTGCAATACCAACTGTAACTGTTGGTGGCGAATCTGTCACTGGTCTTACTAGCCAAAATCCAATGCAATACCGAACTCTTGCTTATGGTGCCCAATTGCCAGAAGTCGCAGCAAGTGCTGAAAATGCAGCTGTTACAGTGGTGCAAGCAAGCGCAGCAAACGGTATGCGTGCAAGCATCTTTGTTCAACCAAATGATGGTGGTCCTCTTCAAATGTATGCAATTCAATTCCTCGAAGAAGCACCAAAAATTGACCATTTGAGCCTACAAGTGGAACAAGCTGACGGTCTCAAAGAAGACCAAACAGTCAAATTATCTATCCTTGCTCACTATCAAGACGGAACACAAGCTGTTTTACCAGCTGATAAGGTGAACTTCTCTACAAGTGGTGAAGGGGAAGTAGCAGTTCGTAAAGGAATGCTTGAGTTGCATAAGCCAGGAACAGTCACTCTCAAAGCAGAATATGAGGGGGCTACAGGTCAAATCGCTCTCACGATCCAGGCCAATACTGAGACGAAGGTTGCGCAATCTATCCGTCCTGTAAACGTAGTCACAGACTTGCATCAGGAACCTACTCTTCCAGCAACAGTAACGGTTGAGTATGACAAAGGTTTCCCTAAAGCCCACAAAGTCATTTGGCAAGCCATTCCAAAAGAAAAACTCGATCACTATCAAACCTTTGAAGTTCTAGGTAAAGTTGAAGGTCTGGATCTTGAAGCGCGTGCTAAAGTCTCTGTAGAAGGCATCGTTTCAGTTGAAGAAGTTAGTGTGACAACCCCAATCTCAGAAGCACCGCAATTACCAGAAAGTGTTCGTACCTACGATTCAAATGGTCACGTTTCATCAGCTAAGGTTACATGGGATACGATTCGTCCAGAGCAATACGCCAAGGAAGGTGTCTTTACGGTTAATGGCCACCTAGAAGGTACGCAATTAACAACTAAACTTCATGTTCGCGTATCTGCTCAAACCGAGAAAGGTGCAAACATTTCTGACCAATGGACCGGTTCAGAATTGCCACTTGCCTTTGCTTCAGACTCAAATCCAACTGATCCTGTTTCAAACGTCAACGATAAATTGATTTCCTTTAATGACCGCCCTGCTAACCGTTGGACAAACTGGAACCGTACTAATCCAGAAGCTTCAGTTGGTGTCCTATTCGGAGATTCAGGTATTTTGAGCAAACGTTCAGTTGATAATCTAAGTGTCGGATTCCACGAAGACCATGGAGTTGGTGTACCGAAGTCTTATGTGATTGAATATTATGTCGGTAAGACCGTTCCAACAGCTCCTAAAAACCCTAGCTTTGTAGGTGAGGAAAACCATGCCTTTAATGATCCTGCAAACTGGAAAGAGGTAAGCAATCTCAAAGCACCAGCTCAATTAAAAGCTGGAGAAATGAATCATTTCAGCTTTGATAAAGTTGAGACCTATGCGGTTCGCATTCGTATGGTTCGACTTGATAGCAAGAAAGGAACTTCTATCACAGAAGTACAAATCTTTGCAAAACAAGTCGCAGCAGCCAAACAAGGACAAACGAGAATCCAAGTTGACGGTAAAAACTTAGCAAACTTTAACCCTGATTTGACTGACTACTATCTTGAATCAGTAGATGGAAAAGTTCCTGCAGTAACAGCAAGTGTTAGCAACAATGGTCTCGCTACCGTCGTTCCAAGTGTTCGTGAAGGTGAGCCAGTTCGTGTTATCGCGAAGGCTGAAAATGGTGATATCCTAGGAGAATACCGTCTACACTTTACAAGCAATAAAGACTTGCTCTCTCGTAAACCAGTTGCCGCGGTCAAACAAGCTCGCTTGCTACAAGTGGGGCAACCACTTGAATTGCCAACGAAGGTTCCGGTTTACTTCACAGGTAAAGACGGTTACGAAACAAAAGACTTGGCAGTTGAATGGGAAGAAGTTCCAGCAGAAAATCTGACAAATGCAGGTCAATTTACCGTTCGAGGTCGTGTCCTTGGTAGTGATCTTGTTGCTGAGTTCACTGTACGAGTGACAGACAAACTTGGTGAAGCTCTTTCAAATAACCCAGAGTATGATGAAAATAGTAACCGCGCCTTTGCTTCAGCCACTAACGACATTGATAGAAACTCCCATGACCGTGTGGACTATCTCAATGACGGAAATCATTCAGAAAATCGTCGTTGGACAAACTGGTCTCCAACACCATCTTCTAATCCAGAAGTATCAGCAGGTGTGATCTTCCGTGAAAATGGTAAGATTGTAGAACGGACTGTAGCGCAAGCCAAACTTCATTTCTTTGCAGATAGTGGTACGGATGCCCCATCTAAACTCGTTTTGGAACGCTATATTGGCCCAGACTTTGAAGTTCCTACCTACTATTCAAACTATCAAGCCTACGACGCAGGCCATCCATTCAACAATCCAGAAAATTGGGAAGCTGTGCCTTATCGTGCGGATAAAGACATCGCAGCTGGTGATGAAATCAACGTAACATTTAAAGCTGTCAAAGCCAAAGCCATGAGATGGCGTATGGAGCGTAAAGCAGACAAGAGCGGTGTTGCGATGATTGAGATGACCTTCCTTGCACCGAGTGAATTACCTCAAGAAAGTACGCAATCGAAGATTCTTGTGGATGGAAAAGAACTTCCTGACTTCGCTGAAGATCGTCAAGACTATCAAATCACCTATAAAGGTCAACGTCCAAAAGTCTCAGTCGAAGAAAGCAATCAAGTAGCTTCAACAGTTGTAGATAGCGGAGACGATAGCCTTCCAGTACTTGTTCGCCTTGTTTCAGAAAGTGGAAAACAAGTCAAGGAATACCGTATCCAGTTGACTAAGGAAAAACCAGTTTCTGAGAAGACTGTTGCTGCTGTACAAGAGGAACTTCCAAAACTCGAATTTGTTGAAAAAGATTTGGCCTACAAGACAGTTGAGAAAAAGGATTCAACACTGTATCTAGGTGAAACTCGTGTAGAACAAGAAGGAAAAGTTGGTAAGGAACGGATCTTCACAGCGGTTAATCCTAGTGGAAGTAAGGAAGAAAAACTCCGTGAAGTGGTAGAGGCACCGACAGACCGCATCGTCTTGGTTGGAACGAAACCAGGAACCTCTCTTCCAGAAGATGAAGTGAAGAACCTCGTTCTTAATCTTCCAGAGCTTATCTCAGAAGAAGAAATCATTGATTTCAAAGTTCAGGAACAAAAGAATGACAAACTTCCAGCAGGTCAAACTCGCATCCTTCAAGAAGGAAGACAAGGTATCCGTGTTCACTTGATCGAGGTTGAAAATGGCAAGCGAACTGAAAAAGAAAGCTATGATAAAGTCATGGCTCAAGATCGCATTGTAGAAGTTGGTACGGCTAGTGAAACAACTAAACCAGTACCTCAAGAATCTACAAAACCACAAGTATCAGAAAAAGCAGATACAAAAAAAATTGTTTCAAGTGAAGCTAGTCATGTTCAAGAAGAACAGTTACCAAATACAGGAAGTGCAGAAAGTCAAGCAGCTCTAGCAGCAGGTTTAGCTCTTCTTGGCTTGAGTGCAGGTCTAGTGGCCACTAAAGGTAAAAAAGAAGACTAGAATGAATCAGTATTTCTTCTAAATGTATCTCAGAAAGACCAGGGAAACCTGGTCTTTTTGTATTCAATTCAAGACAAATAAAAATCCCAAATTTATATTATATTCAGAAAGAATGTTGGATATTATATAATTCTACTTGATTAGCAATTATATAAAGTAGTTGGAATAAATATTAAGATAATTCAAACTTATAAATAAATGCAATGTTTTCATATGTTAATTTTAAGTGCTTCTTATAAATGTAAGCTAGTTTTGTAGGCGTTCTGTCTCTTGAGAGAAAGCTTTATGTTGATAAAATAAAAATATAAGTTAAAATTTTACACAGTGTCAATATTTTATAAAGGGTAATAACCTTATATTATTACAAAAAAAGTTAATTTTGTTTTATAATAAAATTAAAGGAGGTTTCTATATTAAAAACAGAACCAATATGATAAATAATTGCAATTGCATACTGTAAGAACGTCTGTAAATGTGATGTAGTTTCATCAATGCGCCTCATCCATTTTAATGAATTTGAAAGGAGATGTTGTTGAGTTTTAACAATCATAGTTGGTCGTTTTATGTTTTCGGTTATTTAGAAAGGAAGAAAATGAAGAACAAGAAATTTTGGTTATCCATCCTAACTTCTCTGGCATGTGTTCTAGGGATAATCCTTGCTCCCAATTCAGCAGAAGCGAAGGAGCTAAAGAATGTTATCAGTAATATCGGAATTTGGGAAGTTGATAATGGTAAATTTATAAGTCCGGATGAAAATGGAATTTATAACCTTTCTCCAGAACACCATGACTACTCAAACTATAAGTTCTCTGTGGATTATGATTTGAGTGCCTATGATGGCAAATTGGAGGACGGTGACACCTTTACATTTACAGTCCCAAGTCCGTTAACCGTCAGAAATGAGAGTTTTGACTTGAAAGACAAAGAAACAGATCTCGTTATCGGGGAAACTCAAATTGTATCAAATGGGGATAATAATGGTGGTAAGGTAACTATTACATTAAAGAATCTGAAAGCTTACCTTGAGAAAAAAGGTGGCTATCAAGTTCAAAATGTCAAAGGGACATTCTTTGTTGGTTTTAGTTCTAAAAATGAACTAAGCAATGAGACGCTTCGATTTGATAAAACGGAAACCATAAATGAAATTACACACCAGATTAAGGTAAAAAGAGGCGAAGCATCTGATTATTCTGAAGGTATTGGACGTGCGAATTTTAGTAAGTATCATGGTTTGATTTATAAAGAGGATTGGACATCTAGTGCTCTAAATAAGAGTGGACAATATTTACACAGTTGGTATGTCCGAGCTAATCCGAAACAAGCTGCCTATAACAAAATTGAAATTCATGACTGGGTTGATCCTAATGCCTCACCGATGCAGATGATTCCAGAAACATTTAAAGTTACGGCAGGTTGGTACGATAAATCTTATTACTTTAAAGATGAGGTGGTCTTAGAAGCTGGTAAAGATTACCAAGTTAGTTGGAATGAGTCATATACCGATTTTACTTTAACAATTAACAATGCTTCTTCAATTGTTGCTAAGAACGGGAAACCTGCAGCATTTCGAATTAATTATAAAACAAGTGCTCCAGCTGATGGAACAAAAGTTCAGAATAATGCTGAAATGAAGGGTGATGACCAGATTCTTACATATGACGACTATAGTAATAAGACAGTCGTTAAGCAAATCGGAAACTCAGTAGTTGCTTCAGGCGGTACAATTCAGTTAGAAACTGGTTACCGTATCATTCTTTACAAGGTCGATGAGCTGACTCATGACCGTCTAAAAGGAGCAAAATTCAAGATTACTCCTCCGGCAGGAGCTACGGCTAAAGAGGAAATTGTAACGACAAATGATGACGGAATTGCTGAATCATCTATTTACTCAGAAAGTGATATCAAGAAAGGGAACTTTACAGTAACTGAGGTTCAGGCTCCTGAGGGATATGAGTTAAATCCTACTCCATTTGAGATGACTGTTGGACAAGACGGAGCTATCAAAACAGTTACAAATAAACGTAGCAAAGCTAAAGTTAAGATTAAAGCTAATAAAAAACTTACAGGACGTGAGTTAAAGGCTGAAGAGTTTGAATTCACTTTAACAGACCAAGATGGTAAGGTGAAAGAAACTGTGAAGAATGACAAAGACGGAAACATTGCTTTCTCAGAATTGGAATTCGACAAAGCAGGAACTTATACCTTTAAAATTGCTGAAAAAGCTGGCAGTGATACAAGCATCAAGTACGATACTAAAACTGTTACGGCTACAGTTACTGTAGCGGACAAGGGTAAAGGCGCACTTGAAGCAACTGTTTCTTACGATGATGAAAAAGCTTTCGAGAA
>CABTWF010000050.1:0-6507 GCA_902488495.1 uncultured Streptococcus sp.
GCCTGCGGCTAGCTTCCTAGTTTGCTCTTTGATTTTCATTGAGTATAAAAATAGGTTTTCTCAGTTCAAGGAGAAAAAAGATAAATTCTTATCTATCTTAACAAGCTTAGCTGGCACAGCCCTTGTTCTCGTGGCTATCTGGTTAGGATGGCCAAAATAAACAGAGAAACCTCGGTGTGAACCGAGGTTTTTAAGATGAAATTCTTGGTCGTGGTTGAAAAATATGCTACACTAACAATATGAAAATTTTAATCCCAACAGCAAAAGAAATGAACACAGACCATCCTTGTATCGAAGCGCTCCCCTTGAGGGAAGAAAGTCAGGTAGTCCTTGACTCACTGGCGCACTACTCAGCCAGTGAATTAGAGACTTTTTATAAGGTATCTGCCGAGAAAGCAGAAGAAGAGTACGCTCATATTCAAGCTTTAAAAGATCACAGGGCTAAACATTATCCAGCCTTGAAACTTTTCGATGGTCTCATGTATCGTCACATCAAACGAGATGAGTTAACCAAGGCTGAACAAACCTATCTTGAAAATCATGTCCTAATTACCTCGGCTTTATACGGTGTTGTCCCCGCCTTGTCGCCCATGGCTCCTCACCGTTTGGACTTCTTGATGAAGTTAAAAGTTGCTGGGAAGACTTTAAAGAGTCATTGGAAGTCAGCCTACGATGAGGCACTAGAGGATGAGGATTTGATATTCTCACTCCTATCATCAGAGTTTGAAACCGTATTTTCGAAGGAAATTAGAGAAAAGATGGTGACCTTCAAATTTATGGAGGACAAGGCAGGCCAGCTGAAAATCCACTCAACCATTTCAAAAAAAGCCCGTGGTGCCTTTTTAACCGCCTTGATAGAGGGGCAAGTCCATACAGTCGAACAAGCTCGCAAGCTCCGCTTTGCCGGCTTTGACTACCGACCTGATTTATCCAGTGACTTAGAACTCGTCTTTGTGAAACAAGCATAAAACCAGCTCATTCGAGCTGGTTTTTGCTGGATTAGTTGATGGCTGCAAGAAGGTCGTCAGCTTGTTTTGCAAGTGATGAAGCAGTTGCTTCTTCTAACACCAATTTTCCGTCTGCCCAAGCAGAGTCATTGACACGAGCAGCTGTAAAGTCACCAACGACTTGTGTACGGATAAATGGCAAGAGGTCTTTGTAAATAGCAAAGAGTTGATCGTGACCGGCATTGGCTACAGATGAGACAGTAACAAACTTGTCTTGGAGGGCAGAAGCTCCACGTGTATCAGACAAGTCAAGAGCACGCGAGAGCCAGTCAAGCAAGTTCTTCACTGTTCCAGGGATAGAGAAGTTGTAGACTGGAGAGAAAATCCAGATGGCATCCGCAGCAAGGACTGCTTCACGAGCAGCAGCTACAGCTGGATGAGTTGGAACTTCCAAATCTTGGCTGAAGAGAGGAACAGCTGAGTAATCAAGATAGCTAACTTCTGCTTTTCCAGCAAGTGCTTTTTCAGCTTCGAGGGCCATTTGGTGGTTGAAAGAACCTTGGCGTAGTGAACCGACGATAAATAATACTTTTTTAGACATGATGTGTCTCCTTTAGTTTAAAATTCAAAGAGCGAACTCTTTTGTTACCATCCATGTTACAACAAATGATACTAATTAGCAATAATTTTGCTCACAAATTTTTAAATTTTTTTAAAATCTGGATTAAGTCTTCCTTTTCGCCATCTTCCAAGATGCTGAGTGCTTCTACAATCGAATCGATATGGTCAGGAAGAACCTCCTCGATTTTTCTGCGTCCTGCAGGTGTTAATTTCAGGAAAAAGGAGCGACGATCCTTGGGGTCGCAAGTTCTAGAAATCCATCCATCTCGAACCATATTTCGAATGACAACAGTCATGTTTCCAGAAGTGGCCAACATTTTTTCAATCAAATCCTGAATGCGTAGTTCCCCCTTGCTATAGAGGGTTTCCAAAACTGAAAATTGAGTGGGTGTTAGCCCGTGTTCTTTAGCGGCTTTGGCTTCATACGGTTTAAAAGTTCGTATGGCTTTATTGAGGACGATAGCTGTTTTTAAGTCTAGTTGATTATCGGAAATTTTCTTTTTCAAATATTGTTTCATAAGGTTATTTTATCAATAATGAGAGAGAAAAACAAGAACTTACATTTTATAGGAAAAGAATCTTAGAATGTTCCTGTCTTCACTTGTAATAAAGAAGGAGAGATGGTAAAATAGACGAGTGAAACTAAGACAGAAAAAAGCAAAAAACAAGCTACTTTTACAGTATGGAATCGGCATTGCTCTGGTAGTACTAGTCATGACCACTTCCTTCCTTTATCTGATATCACTCAGCATGAAACCCTATCAAGATGCTAGGGTTGAAGGAGAAAAACTGGCCAAGCAGTATGCTGAATTGGAAAAGGCAGATCAGGTTGATTTCTATAATGGACTAGAAGGTTATTACAGCATTTTAGGACATAATAAAAAGCAAGAGGCCATTGCCGTACTGATTGAAAAGAATGACCACAAGATTTATGTTTATCAGCTTGATAAGGGGATTTCTCAAGACAAGGCAGCGACGATTTCGAGGGAAAAAGGAGCTAGCGACATTGACAAGATTACCTTTGGTCGTTATCAGGATAAGCCGATTTGGGAAGTTAAGTCAGTAAACCAGTACTATCTGGTCGACTTTGAAACAGGAGCAGTGATCCAATAAGGAGGGCATATGAAACTATCCAAACGTGTACTAGAAATGGAAGAAAGCGTCACTCTAGCTAGTGATGCAAGAGCCAAAGCATTAAAAGCTCAGGGAAAAGACGTTCTTTTCTTAACCTTGGGACAGCCTGATTTTCATACTCCTGAAAACATTCAGGATGCAGCGGTAGAAGCGATTCGAGATGGACGAGCTTCCTTTTATACAGTTGCTTCAGGCCTACCAGAGTTAAAAGCGGCGGTTAATACCTATTTTGAACGCTATTATGGGTATTCTGTTGCAGCCAACGAGGTTACCTTTGCCACTGGTGCTAAGTTCTCTCTCTACACCTTCTTTATGGCTGTGGTCAATCCAGGTGATGAAGTCATTATCCCTACACCATACTGGGTCAGCTATGGAGACCAGGTCAAAATGGCAGAAGGAGTGCCTGTCTTTGTCCAGGCAAAGGAAGACAATCACTTTAAAGTAACAGTAGAGCAGCTAGAAGCAGCACGAACAGATAAGACCAAGGTCTTGGTTCTCAATTCACCATCGAATCCGACTGGTATGATATACTCTCGTGAGGAACTCTTGGCTATCGGAAATTGGGCTGTTGCGCATGATGTCCTTATCCTAGCAGATGATATTTATGGCCGTTTGGTTTATAACGGGAACGAATTTGTTCCAATCTCTAGTCTGTCAGAAGACATTCGCAAGCAAACCATCGTGATTAACGGTGTATCTAAGGCCTATGCCATGACTGGTTGGCGGGTAGGTTATGCGGTGGGAAATCCTGAAATTATCGCTGCTATGAGCAAACTAACAGGACAAACGACTTCAAATCTGACAGCAGTGTCTCAATATGCTACCATTGAAGCCCTAACTGGACCACAAGACTCTGTTGAAACCATGCGCCAAGCCTTTGAAGAACGTTTGAATACCATTTATCCACTCTTGTGCCAAGTGCCAGGATTTGAAGTTGTCAAGCCCCAAGGAGCCTTCTATCTCTTCCCAAATGTTAAAAAAGCGATGGAAATGAAGGGTTATACTGATGTGACAGAGTTTACAACAGCTATTCTCGAAGAAGTCGGCCTTGCCTTGATTACAGGAGCTGGATTTGGAGCACCAGAAAATGTTCGTCTCAGCTATGCCACAGACATGGATACATTAAAAGAAGCTATTCACCGTTTGCATCGGTTTATGGAAAAATAAAACTTAGAATCTTCGCCTTTTTAGCGAAGATTTTTTGTAACGAAAATCTCGCGATTTTTCTCTAGTAGAACCTAGCTATCGCAGTCTATTTATGGTAAAATAGTGGGTAATGATGTCTTCGGACAAGTTAAACGAAAAAAGGAAGATAGATTATGACAAAACGTGTAACAATTATCGATGTAAAAGACTACGTTGGTCAAGAAGTGACCATCGGAGCTTGGGTTGCCAACAAATCTGGAAAAGGGAAAATTGCCTTCTTGCAATTGCGTGATGGGACAGCCTTTTTCCAAGGTGTAGCATTTAAACCAAACTTTATTGAAAAGTTCGGTGAGGAAGTGGGACTTGAGAAGTTTGATGTCATCAAACGCTTGAGCCAAGAAACGTCTGTTTATGTGACAGGGATTGTCAAAGAAGACGAACGTTCTAAGTTTGGCTATGAGTTGGATATTACAGACATCGAAGTGATTGGTGAATCTCAAGACTACCCAATCACACCAAAAGAACACGGAACAGACTTCTTGATGGACAACCGTCACTTGTGGCTCCGCTCTCGTAAGCAAGTAGCGGTTATGCAAATCCGTAACGCGATTATCTATGCGACTTATGAGTTTTTCGACAAGAACGGCTTCATGAAATTTGATAGCCCAATTCTTTCAGGAAACGCAGCAGAAGATTCAACTGAACTCTTTGAAACAGACTACTTTGGAACACCAGCCTACTTGAGCCAATCAGGTCAACTTTACCTAGAAGCAGGGGCCATGGCTCTTGGTCGTGTCTTTGACTTTGGTCCAGTATTCCGTGCTGAAAAATCAAAAACACGCCGTCACTTGACTGAGTTCTGGATGATGGATGCGGAGTACTCTTACTTGACACATGATGAGTCACTTGACTTGCAAGAAGCTTATGTAAAAGCCCTTCTTCAAGGTGTTCTTGACCGTGCACCTCAAGCCTTGGAAACCTTGGAACGTGATACAGAGCTCTTGAAACGCTACATTGCAGAGCCATTCAAACGCATCACTTACGATCAAGCCATTGACCTTTTGCAAGAGCATGAAAATGATGAAGATGCTGACTACGAGCATCTTGAGCATGGCGATGACTTTGGTTCACCACACGAAACATGGATTTCAAACCACTTTGGTGTGCCAACATTTGTTATGAACTACCCAGCAGCTATCAAGGCCTTCTACATGAAACCAGTTCCTGGAAATCCAGAGCGCGTACTTTGTGCAGACTTGCTTGCACCAGAAGGTTACGGAGAAATCATCGGTGGTTCTATGCGTGAGGAAGACTACGATGCCCTTGTCGCTAAAATGGAAGAACTTGGCATGGATCGTACAGAGTATGAATTTTACCTTGACCTTCGTAAATATGGTACAGTACCACACGGAGGATTTGGTATCGGTATTGAACGTATGGTAACCTTCGCAGCTGGTACAAAACACATCCGTGAAGCTATTCCATTCCCACGTATGTTGCATCGTATCAAACCATAAACTAGTAAAAAGAAGATATTTTCATCTTCTTTTTTCACTTTTATCTTGCTATCTATCAGTTTTTCTAGTATAATAGTTTATTGTGAGCAAACCTCACTTACCCCTTGCAAAGACTAGGGGTCATTAGACCAAAAGGAGGAACATATCAATGGCTAAATACGAAATTCTTTATATCATTCGTCCAAACATTGAAGAAGAAGCGAAAAACGCTTTGGTAGCACGTTTTGACTCTATCTTGACTGACAACGGTGCAACTGTTGTTGAATCAAAATCATGGGAAAAACGTCGTCTTGCATACGAAATCCAAGATTTCCGTGAAGGACTTTACCACATCGTTAACGTTGAAGCAAACGACGACGCAGCTCTTAAAGAGTTTGACCGTCTTTCAAAAATCAACGCTGACATTCTTCGTCACATGATCGTCAAACTTGACGCGTAAGAAGGTAAATTATGATTAACAATGTTGTACTTGTAGGGCGTATGACACGTGACGCTGAGTTGCGTTATACCCCATCAAATGTAGCAGTTGCGACTTTTACTCTTGCAGTAAACCGTACATTTAAGAGTCAAAATGGTGAACGTGAGGCTGATTTTATCAATGTCGTTATGTGGCGCCAACAGGCTGAAAATCTTGCTAACTGGGCTAAAAAAGGCTCTCTTATCGGGATCACAGGACGTATCCAGACTCGTAGTTACGATAACCAGCAAGGACAACGTGTCTACGTAACAGAAGTCGTGGCTGAGAATTTCCAAATGTTGGAAAGCCGCGGAGTGCGTGAAGGACATACAGGTGGAGCTTATTCTGCACCAACTGCTGGTCAATCAGCACCTGCAACCCCAGTACCAGACTTTTCACGTTCTGAAAATCCATTTGGAGCAACCAATCCATTGGACATTTCAGATGATGATTTACCATTCTAATGGACAATTAATACTATAAAGGAGAAAAAACATGGCTCAACAACGTCGTGGCGGATTCAAACGCCGTAAAAAAGTTGATTACATCGCAGCAAACAAAATTGAATATGTTGATTACAAAGATACTGAGCTTCTTAGCCGTTTCGTTTCAGAACGTGGGAAAATCCTTCCTCGTCGTGTAACAGGAACTTCAGCTAAAAACCAACGTAAAGTAACAACAGCTA
>CABTWF010000051.1:0-5502 GCA_902488495.1 uncultured Streptococcus sp.
GAACGTGGGAAAATCCTTCCTCGTCGTGTAACAGGAACTTCAGCTAAAAACCAACGTAAAGTAACAACAGCTATCAAACGCGCTCGCGTAATGGCTTTGATGCCTTTCGTAAACGAAGATTAAAAAAGAGGTCCGGGGGACCTCTTTTTCAGACCCTTACGGGTCTTTTTTCACGAGCATGGAAATGAGAAGGCGAGTTCGGTCTGGGTGGACCTCTTTTTCAGATTTTTATGGGACTTTGTTAGAAAGGATTCCCTGTTGACCTAGTAAGATTCTTTTATCTTACTAGGTTTTTCTTTTAATCTTTATTATCGTGCTATAATGGTAGGAGAAAGCTATAAAGGAGCAACTTATGAAGACGACATGTTCAATTAGAAAAATGCAAGAATCTGACATAAAAGATCTATCTCGAGGATTTATCAGCCAAGGTTGGCCAAGTAGAGAGGAGATTTTAACTCGATACTTTAAGGAGCAAGAAAGTGGGGAGAGAGAAGTCTTAGTTGCAGAGGTTGAGGGTGCTGTAGCGGGTTATATCACAATTTTGCCCTGCGCTAAGCAGGGGCCTTTTGCTGGAATGGCTCCAGAACTTTCAGATTTCAATGTCTTTGAACCCTTTCAAAATCAAGGTATTGGAAATCTCTTGCTGGAAGAAGCAGAAAAACGAGTTAGGCTCATATCGGATAAGGTGACTCTTGGTGTTGGGCTCCATTCAGGGTATGGACCTGCCCAGAGATTGTACATCAAACGAGGCTATATTCCAGATGGGACGGGTGTTTGGTATCAGAACCATCAACCGGCCATGAATGCGGTTTGTGAAGATATAGGAGAATTGGTCTTGTATCTGTCGAAAAATTTGTTTTAAGACAGATTTTATAAGATTTAAATTTTAAATATAGTAAACAATCACAGTCCCTTTTTCATTCGAAAAAGGGATTTTTTTGTTTGAAATTGTTTGATTTATTCCTCAAAGTGGTAAAATATAATTGTTTGAAATATCAAGATAAAAATAAATATCGAAAAAAACATATAAGGTTTAGTTTTTTTAAATACGGATTCTTTTGAAAAGTCTTAAAATTTCCTAAAATAAGGCTTTTTAAAGGTTGTAAATAAAATTGTTACAAAAAGGTTACAAATTGTTAAAATTAAATTAAATGCAATAATATAATTTGGAAAAAATTTGACATATAAATTAATTGACGGTAAAATAATTAAGATAATCAAATTAATTGATTTGCGCAATAATTCGATATAAAGATTAATCTGATGTGTCAAATTTTATTATAGTAGAAGGATAGCGTAATGAAGAAACTGAAAGTGATGGTTGTTTTTGGAACACGACCAGAAGCTATTAAAATGGCCCCTTTAGTGTTAGAATTGCAAAAACATAGTGACAGCATTGAGACGATTACAGTTGTGACAGCTCAGCACCGTCAAATGCTTGATCAAGTTCTTGAAACTTTTAGCATCGAGCCACATTATGACCTGGATATTATGGGGAAAAATCAATCCCTCTTAGATATTACTGGAAAAATTTTAGAAAAGTTTGATCCAGTTGTTAAGCAAGAACTTCCAGATATAATTCTTGTTCATGGAGATACAACAACAACTTTTGCAGCAAGTTTAGTTGCTTTCTATAATCAGGTACGTATCGGCCACGTTGAAGCCGGGCTAAGGACCTTTGATAAGTATTCTCCTTTCCCAGAAGAAATGAACCGTCAGATGACAGATAATCTTGCGGATCTCTATTTTGCTCCAACTAGTGAGAGTAAAGAAAATCTCCTCAAGGAAAATCACCCTGAGTCTGCTATTGTCATTACGGGAAATACAGCCATTGATGCCTTGAAACTAACCGTTCAATCGGATTACTATCATGAAGTTTTAGATCAATTGGATCCAGATAAGAAACTTGTATTGGTAACCATGCACCGTCGTGAGAATCAAGGTCAACCAATGAGAAATGTCTTTGCAGCTTTACGTGAGATGGTCGATCTTCATCAGGAAATTGAAGTTGTTTATCCTGTTCACCTTAGCCCTGCTGTGCAAGAAGCAGCAAACGATATCTTAGCTGGTCACGATCGTATTCACTTGATTGAGCCTTTAGATGTACTTGATTTTCATAATTTGGCTTCAAGAAGCTATTTTATCATGACTGACTCTGGAGGTGTTCAGGAAGAGGCGCCTTCTCTCGGCAAACCTGTCCTTGTCCTTCGTGACACAACGGAACGTCCAGAAGGAGTAAGAGCAGGTACGTTGAAGCTAGTTGGTACGGATCCAGTACGTGTGAAAGAAGCAATGGCAGCACTCTTAACAGATGAAACTCTTTATAGACAAATGTCTCAGGCACCAAATCCTTATGGAGATGGAAGAGCTTCTGAACGAATCGTACAATCCATTCAACAGTACTTTGGGGCAGCGACTTCTGTATCTGAATTCAAAGGGGGGAAATAAGATAAAATGAAAAATTGGAGTCAATTTAAAAACTGGCTTATGGCTTTGCTTGCTTGTGAGGTCATTCTTTTGGTGCTTTGTTTTTTGTATGCTCGAGCAATCATTTTAGAACAAATCTTGTTTTTAGCTTTAGCCTTGTTTGCAGTGTTGGTATTATCTGATCTTTTGCTTACTTGGACCCTTATCTTAGCATTTGGTTTTGGACTTATCGTTTTGGTTGCGGGTGTGGTTTATATCCCGATCATTCAACTGATCTTCTTATTAATCAGTTTTCCACTTTTGATTGGGATTCTACTTAAGGTTCGTTATTATTTCTTCAAGGTGGCCTCAAAGGTCCAAGAACAGGAGGACGAAGCTCGAGCAGATTACCAAGCTATGATCACTGAACAAAGTGATGTGATGGTACAGTCCTTATTGATTCATTGGGCACATGAAGATTTGTTCTTCCAGATTAAACCCAAAGAACATAACCAGATGCTCAGTCGAATTCAAGAGGTGATTGCTCAGGAATTGAGTTACAATGATAAGCTTTATTACGTTTCGGATGGTAATTTTCTCGTTCTATCGAGTACTAACCAACATTCTTTGAAGGAACTTTATTTGAATGGTTTGCAGGAGAAACTGAGCAGTTTAGTTTTTCATGGAGAAGATGGCAATCAAGGAATTCAGTTCCAAACAGGCTATTTGGTGATTAACTCTGATAATAAAGATAAATACCAAGATTACGCAGATGTAGCCAGTCATCTCAAACGTCAACTAGAGACAGATGTAATTGTAGAATATTAGGAGGGAAACATGACTTTAACCGAACTATTTTTTGGTATTGCTTTGGGACTCAGTCTCGCCTTTGGCATTTGTTTTATCATACTATTTATTGCATACAATATTCTTTACCATCGAGTGAACAAAAATTTTAAGGCGGTGAATCATGATTAGTCAAATATTAATGATTTTTACCTTGCTTACAATTTGGATTTCTCTAGCTTGGGGCTTGGTAATTCTCTTTTCGGCAGTACACTTTTGGTTTAAACACAGTGATTTTCGTGTGGATACCTCGCCGCTACCTTATTATCCTAAGGTCACCATTGTTGTTCCTGCTCATAATGAGGATGTGGTTATTGCCCAAACGGCAAAAGCTATCTTGGACATGAATTATCCTCACGACCGTGTGGAGTTGCTCTTGTTTGCGGACAACTGTTCGGATAACACCTATGCTGAATGCTTGTCTGTACAAGCCATGCCTGAATATGCAGAAAGAAATCTGACTATTATCGACCGTACTGGTACGGGAGGAAAAGCGGGCGTTCTAAACGATGCTTTAGAGATGGCAACGGGCGAATACATCTGTGTTTATGATGCGGATGCTATGCCTGAAAAAAATGCTCTTTATTTTCTTGTAAAAGAAGTGATGAAGGATCCAGAACGTCACGTGGCATCTTTCGGCCGCAACAAGACTCGAAATGCCAATCAAAATTTCTTGACTCGTTGTATCAACCAGGAAATCGTTGTTACTCAGCGCGTGCACCACGTTGGAATGTGGCATCTCTTTAAAATTGGGCGTATTCCAGGAACCAACTTTATCATTCAAACCGACTTTGTAAAGAGCATCGGGGGTTGGAAAAATGGTGCCTTAACTGAGGATACCGATATTTCCTTCAAAATCATGCAGAGTGGTAAATTGATTGCCCTTGCCTATAATTCAGAGGCTTTCCAACAAGAACCTGAGACCTTAAAGAGTTACTATATGCAGCGTAAACGTTGGGCGAAAGGAAATTATGAAGTTGTTCTCTCAAACTTTAAGCATTTATTTGGCAGAGCAAACTGGCGTGTCAAACTAGAAGTCTTTAACTATTCTTGTGTTTTCTTTTGGTTTAACTTTGCCATTGTCCTATCGGATTTGATTTTCCTAGCGAATGTGCTAGCGATCTGCCTTAATCTTTTCTTCCCAGATGTCAGGGTTCCATTTGCTTTTGATGCGGACAATATCTACATCGCCCAGCTCATGCTCTTCAACTGGATACTCATGATTGGTCTCTATTTGATGCAAATTATGACAGCATTGGCAAGTCAATTTGGACAAGCGACGACTAAACAAATCTGGTTGGCCTTGGCAGCCTATTTCTCTTATGCACAGATGTTTATCGTTGTATCCGTTGATTCCATTTCTTCAATCGTTCTGGACAAGATACTCCGACGAAAAGAAACCAAGTGGGTTAAAACTAAACGATTTGCAGGATAGGAGGTTCTATGAAAACGAATAAATTAAAATATGTCTGGTTTGTGCTCATCCTTTCTATCTTTTGTTTAGCCTTGTTTTTAGCAAGAGGAAGGACTAAAATTGAGATGCGTAATCGAATTTACAGCCAATGGAGCCAACAGTTCCTTGTTACAAAAGGCGATCAGTCTTATGTTCGTACGACGAGTGATTCGGAGGGAACAACAGTTCTATCTGAAGCCCAAAGTTACGGCATGCTCATAACGGTTTTAGCAGCCCAAAAAGGGCAAGCAAGTCAAGCAGATTTTGAGAGTCTTTATCGCTATTATCAAAATCATCGTATTGAGGGAACGCAGTTGATGTCTTGGAAGCAAGTGATCACAAATGATAGCGAAACGGTTGAGAAGCAAAACGCAACCGATGGAGATCTCTACATCGCTTATTCTTTGATTGAAGCTGCCAAGCAGTGGCCAGATAAAGCGCAAGAATACCAAGCGCAAGCTAAAAAAATCTTGGATGATATCCTTCAATACAATTACAATGAAGAGACAGGTGTCCTAACAGTAGGGAACTGGGCGAACAAGGATTCCGATTATTATTACTTGATGCGGACGTCTGATACCCTTCCCCACTATTTCCAGTCTTTCTATGACCTGACTGGGAATAAACAGTGGTTAGACATTAAGGATAAGATGCTTGGGCAACTGGAGCAAATCAGTTCTCATTCTGATACGGGTCTCTTGCCAGACTTTATCTGGGCTGAGAAGTCTGGGGCACGTCTTGTTGATGCCAACACTATCGAATCTCAATACGATGAGATCGGAAGAGCACACGTCTGA
>CABTWF010000052.1:0-5135 GCA_902488495.1 uncultured Streptococcus sp.
GAACCAAACAAAACGTGCCGTAAAACCAAACCTTCAAAAAGTTACGGTTCTTATCGATGGTAAACCTAAAAAAGTTTGGGCTTCAGCTCGTGCTTTGAAATCAGGTAAAGTTGAACGCGTTTAACAAAAAGGGAAGTCACAAATTGGAACAGCATCTACATCAATAGGTCAGGCAGTGCATGATATTACGAAATCACCTGTTCAAACTAGCACAGGTGATTCTATTGTTAGCACTCAAAATGGGCATCTTATCCTTTCAGATGGTTCTGTAGTTGCTCCTGAAGCACTTGGAGCTGTTACAAATGAAGACAAGATAATCAGTGTTTCAACTGCGGATGGTAAAATGGTAACTTTGCCAAACACAGGAACAGAACAAAGTTTCCCAGCTGTAATTGGTGGCATGTTGTTGACAGCAGTAGGTTACTTTTACAAGAAAAAACTATTTTAATTAAGAAAAGGAGAGATATATGGCAGAAAAAACACAAGGACACGGATATTTCCGTAAGAAAAAATGGGCTAAAGGCCTGGTATCAGGAATTGCAGTTGCAGGTATTGTAGCCTTCTCTGCAGGTTCTGTATTGGCGGATGAAGCAGTTCAGCCTGAAATTGAAAACGACAATAACATGTACGCTACACAAGCTGGTAAAACAACAGGAAGCCAGTCCGTAGCGATTGATAATAGTGCAGTCACAAAGGCTGCTGACAAGGCTAAACAAGCTGGAGTAGTTGTATCTGAGACATCAAGCATTGATAAGGGTACAAATACTACCTCATCAAGTCTTGAACAGTCTAAGGCTGAGATTAAACAAGACCAGACTAAGCAAATAAAGGCACTTGAAGAAACGACTGAAAAACAAGTTCAAAACAATGAAGCCTTTAAGGAAGCGCAGGAAGCCATTCAAGCTAATAATAGCTTTGTGGCCACTGAAAAAGGCAAGCACGAACAATCAACAACTGTTACAGTGACGAATGATGGTTCGACTGCCACAGATGGGACAGCGACTCAAAACAACAAAGCTACTCAAACAGCTAAGAAAGTCTTAGCAGGAAATCAGCAAGCTGTCTCAACCTACCTGGAAGAAAAAGGGAAGTACGAAGCTACTGTCAAACAAGCTACTGAATTAAATCAAGCAGTAGAAGCTGCTGCAATAGATTTGGAGAAAAAGGATGTAACGGTTAAGGTTGTGACACGTACCGTTTCTTCAATCGCAGAAGTAGAAGAATTGAAGAAACAAAATGACAAAGCTATTGCAACTGCAAAAAGCAAAGTGGAGCTTAACAAAGCCATCATGGCTGCCTATGCAGAGAAGAAGAATGCTAGTGATCAAGTTAATCAAGATGCTGATCGTAAATCAACAGATTTGAAAAACTCTGGTGTACTTTTAACCTCTAAAACACAGGAAGTTTCTTCAGCTGATGAAGCGAAGCAAATTGGGGAACAAAACCAAGCAGCTTATGACAAAGCTAAGCAGACCCAAGCGGAATGGCAGAAGAAGTACGATGAGCTTCGAGCTAAGACAAGCACGGAAGGCTACATAAAAGAAGTAGTCTTGCAAGCCATTAGTGTTGCGACAGCAAATCCTGAAGCAACAGTGGAGTCCTCTGCTCCAGGAGCGCAGGTAACTACTAAAGGTTACATTCTCTCATCAAAAGGAACCTCAGGCTATGCTCGTATTCTTGACTCGACTAAAGTCTTGAAATACGAGGATGTTGGCACTGGATGGAAAACAGAAGTTGACTACACTAATCTGAAAGGTTTGACTGTTTCAACTGCAGATGGTAAAAAGCATGATATTTCTCGTATCCATCGAAAATTCGAGATTCTTAATCAAGGGAAGACAGGATTGAATGATGTCTATGTCTTGAATGACCCAACAGAAGGATTCGTAGTAGCTCGTAACGATGGAACCGGTGTACCAGCAGACTACATGAATTTCTTGGTTACGGATACCTACTACTACAACGTGGATGGGAAAGAAGTAGCTTTCAAAGCAAGTGAAAAGACTCCTGCAACCCTGACCTATTCTTCACTCAATCACAATCGTATTGGTTGGGAAGGTGCGAAAGCCATTAACGGAACTCATGTTGAAATTAACGGCTCAACTGTAAGCTATAACAAGAATAATGGTTATGTTCGCGCTGAAGGCTACAACGACCAACAAGATGTGGGGCATCTTTGGGATAAATCTGACTCACCTTACCAATACAAGGGAGCTGCACTTGGTGTCTTTAAGGAAGGGACAGCCTTCACATCCGAATTTATCCAATGGGATGGACCAGATAATTCAGGTGGCCAAACTTTCTGGTTTGCTTTGAATACGAAGGCTTTAGCGCCGGTTGTTGGAGTTCCAGCTACTGCAACCATTACTAAAACAACCGTGAAGCCAGTTAAGACTGAACCTGTATCAGCTGAATTGGTCAATGCGAAAAATCCAGCCAAACCAACCTTGGCGCTTAAAACTCTATCTGAAACTAAAAATCAGAAGTTATCCGCAAGCTATCACGGTTACAAATTGCAGTATAAACCTACTGTCCGCAAGTCTGTATCTGACACAGATAAAACGAATACAGATGGCCAAACAGTTGCTAAAAACGATACGCAGCTCTACACATTGAATCATGACAATATCTATGCGAACCTTAAAAAAGGTGACAAGATTACTATCATTGATCCACTCGAAGCTGGAGCAGTTCCTGATGTAGCTGTGACGAAAGCAACTGCAGAGAAAGCGGGATGGAGCGTTGCCTATGATGCAGGAAAGAATACTTATACCTTTACTGCAACCTACGAAGGGAAGCGCTTAGAAGCTCCTGTGATTACCTGGAAACCAATCTATGACAAGGGCTTCTATGACAACACTTATAAAGTGTTAGTGAATAACTATGAAGTTTTCTCAAATACTGTTACGAACTACACTCCAAGACCTCCAAAACCAGTCAAATCTGTGTTAGATCATTCTGGAAAGGATATCAATGGTGCTAAAACATTTGATCGTAACGTGACCTTCCGCTTGATGACAGACTACAGTTCTTATGCCAAAACTCTTGCTTCAGCGAGCGCACTTGGTAAGGAGTTTGCAATCTTAGATGATGTTCAAGACAAAGCCTTCACAGTTGACCACAGCAAGATCAAGATGACTGCTGCTGGTAAAGACGTGAAAAACCTATTTGACATGTATCATGTACTTTCAGATGCAGGACGTACTGATGCAATCAATAAAATTTTGAAGGAATTGAACTTGCAACCTAAAGGTGAGTTCTATCTCTGGGTAGCCAAGGATTCTAAGAGTTTCTATCAGAACTACGTGAAACCAAATAAGAATGTTACTGTTGATCTTCCAGCCAAACTCTTGGTTAAAGCAGGGGACAAAGTCGAGAATGACTTTAAACAGATTGACTTTGGGAATGGCTATCAATCAAACCTTGTGACTGTCTCAGTTCCTGATGTGAAGCCAGAGAAACATGCCCTGGATCAAAAGAATAATAAGAAAGTCTTGGACGGTCAAGAGGTACAGATTGGCCAATACATCCGCTATCTACTTGATGGCGTAACTGTTCCAGCTAAACATGATAGCCTCTTCCAATATGACGGTAGTGACCAGTTAGATGTGGTTCATGATCGATATACAGGTAAGTGGCAAGGCATTTTCAAGGGTACAGAGTACACAGCTGAGAAAGACCTTATCTTGCCTTATGATGTCATCCTGAAGGATGGTAAAGTAGTCAAAGCTGGTGACAAGATTGTCAAAGGTACAGCTTATGCCTTCTTATTTGAAGTGAACCAGGATACAAATCCTGACTTCCTCAAGAAGATTGTGGCCGTCAAATGGGACGAAAAAGCAGGCAAATGGTCGTATGTTATCAATCAAGACTTCCTAAACTCTCTAGGCGTTAAAGGAACCTTTGATGCAGACTTCTACATCGAGGTAGAACGTATCTCGGCTGGGAAGGTTGAAAATACCTTTATCAATACAGTCAATTTACAAGAGATGACAGCGAAAGTGACAACAACAACGCCAGAACCTCCAAAACCAGAGCCTAAAGAACCAGGCAAGCCACAACCGCAGCCATCACTTCCAAATACAGGAACAGCAGCAAGCATGCTTCCAGTTGTGGGAATGATTTTGGGATTGTTGGGTCTTGCAGGTTTTCGTAAGCATAAAAAATAGAACATCTAGTAATTCCCCCTCATCCATGGTATAATGAAGCCATAAAAAGAGGGGGAAGAGAGATGATAAAGGACACGAAAATGGATGCATATGTGACTAGAAGTGGTTATAGATACTACACTCCAACTCAAAAAAATCAGAAGTTACCAGGTCTGAAGAAGAGAAGAAGTGGAAACAAGGCCTACGTTGGCTAGGAAAAGCTGTCTGGTCAGGAATGGAAACCCTACCGAGTGTGATTGCGAAAGCTGCCGTTTTGATGGTTACGACTCCACTCATGTTTCTCCTCTTTATCTTTAATCTGATTAAGGGCTTGATTGCGACAGACATTTTTTTACAGATTTTACAGCGGAAACGGCGCTTTCTCAATCGAATGAGAGTCTTGTAACCCGCACACTCTAAATAGGGAATTTTTGATTCTTTCCGGAAGTCATATTTAGTCATTTGTCCTTGGAAGTGAGGGTATTTAGGAGCAGGATAATCCAGCTTAGCGATGATTTCTTTATGAGTTCCAGCATCTAGAACATCCAAAATAGTAATGTTCTAGTCTTTGATCCCCAGTGTGTTTGTGATAAAATTGAATGGTTCCATATAAGTCTTTTTAATGATGGTTTGGTCGCTTTTCATTATAGATCTTATGGGACTTTTTTCTACAACAAATAGGCTCCATCATTCCTACAGTGGTTTTACCCACTACAGAAATTACAGAGCCGAAACTTTTTCCAGTTTTTTGTCTGAAAAATCTCGCTTTCTTATGGAGTTATAAGGATATTTGACTAGTCCCAAAAATTTAGACACTAAAAAGTCTTCGAATTTCCTTGCCAAAATAGAGAAAGTGTGATAACATAGTACGGTATGTGGTGCTAGCACATCCGCTATATTAGATCTAATAGGAGGAAAACACAATGGCTAAAGTATGTTACTTTACAGGTCGTAAGACTGTATCAGGAAACAACCGTTCACACGCGA
>CABTWF010000053.1:0-4956 GCA_902488495.1 uncultured Streptococcus sp.
CGTACCATAGAAAGCATTCTTTTGGGAGAATTCATTATTGAGACTGCTGGTTCCTTGTTGGAACTGATATTCATTTGAATCAACTAAGGCACCAGTTTCTGCATCAAAATAAAGTATTCTACCATTAAGTTCAACTGCAAAGTTCTTTTTAACTGTACCATCGTCCTGAACATAGTAATTTTTACCATCAATGGTCTTAATATGAGATAGGACATCATCATCATGGTCAGCATTTACAGGTGCAGGTTGAGCCTGATCTGCCACCATTCTTTCAGCTACTGCTCCTTGTTTTTGAGCAGGTTCGGGCAAGCGATCTTTCTTTGCAACCTTTGGATTTGCAACAATCTTGTCTTCAACAGCCGTTTTTTCTCGTTTGTTGTCATCTTGCTCTTGGGCAGTTGTTGGCCCTGCTTGTTTATTCTGCTCTGCTACTTCTGTTTTAGGAGTTTCTGTGATTGCATTAGCAGCTTTAACTTCTTCTGCAACAGCAGCCTTTTCTGTAGATGCTTCTTTCGTATCTGCTGGTTTAGCAGGCTCTTGAGCATTGGTTTGAACTGTTGCTTCCGTATTTTCTGCTGGTTTAGCAGGTTTTTCACTAGCAGCAACATCGCCTGTCACCTTGTCTGCAGGGGTTGCTTTTTCTGCTTCTTGCTCAGAAGCTAAGTTAGCTTGGGCTGGAGTTTGCTGACCCGGACCACTAGTCTGAGCTGTAGCAGGTTCTTGAACTACAACCTGCTTTACATCATCCGCATGGACAACGCCTGGTTCTAGACCAAGTACCTTTGGTGCTACAATAAGGGCCAAGGTAGTCAAAGCAATGGCTACCCAATTTTTCTTAACTTTATGCATCTTATAATGAATCTTTTTCTCCATCATAAAACCTCCTTCTGAATTTAGTATAAAGTTATGCCCTTATTCTAGTATATTTTTCAAAATGATCTTTTTTTGTTGCACATCTACAACTATGAAAGGCAAATTCTTTCAAACTGTTCTTTAAGCTTTTGGGCAACACCAAAGGAATCTAAAAATTCAAAAAAAGATAGGCATTGCTCGATATCACTGAGAGCATTAGTATTCCCGACCTTGTAGGCATACAGAGCCCTATGATACTTAATCAGCGTTCGATCATATAGATCTGTTTCAGGGATTTTAGAGTGGTCGAGATAATTGAGAAACCTCATAGCAACTAGCAGATGGTTTCCTTCTATACAGACGCTAATGACATTAAGTAGCATCTTGATAATACGGCGGCGATTTTCAGGTAGGTTGTTATAAAACTGGGTACGATTGATCATCTCACTAGCGAAGGTTTCCAACGTTTCCAAGGTCATCAAATCAACACTGTTTGTAAAAAGCCAGAGTTCATAACGTCCCCACTCCTCAACAGAAAAGAGATGATCCGTCAGGAATTCTATATCCTTCTTGCTAATCTGAAAATCTGAGCAACAGGAAGACAGAAGAGCTCTGACAATGATCGTATTGAGTTTATAGTTTTTCTTCTCAGGAAACTGTTCGGTCAAAGCTTCTGAGCTTGACAAAATATTTTGGAGCTTGACAACATTGTTTTCCTGATATGCATCAGCTACTTTTTTTGAAAACAGCACATCATCTGAATCAATGTAATTATGGTAAACATACTGAAACTCCTCTAGGGAAACGGCCATATTTTTTAAACAGCAATAAAAAGAATCAAGTGTGATCCCATTAACTCCCCGTTCAAAACGGGATAGCTGAGCTACGGAAATATCACCAGCAGCTACCTCTTTCAGGGACATTTTTTTTGATTCTCTAATGACTTTGAATATTTTTCCAAATGCTTTCAACATATCACTCCCCCCAGTTTCGTATATGCAAAAAATTCTTACTAATTTTAATATACTAGTAACATGTTTCAATTATATTACAGAGAAAGTACTTTATATTTCAAATTAATACAAGCAGATTAATTCGCATGATAAGATCGTTTAATATAACATTTATTGAATATTATATCTTTTTCAAGAATCTATTGATTTCAGTAACAATCTGAACTATTCTATCAAACAACTTGAAAACACTAACACTTCTAGAGATAGATTCCTTCTTATGTTAAACGAATCTTGATTGATTTATAAAAGTTTGATATAAAATCGCAAGACAATCATATGAAACATTTTTTAGACATGGAGTAAATTAAAAAACGAGAGCCGAACTCTCGTTTTACTGTTGATTTCCAAAGACATCTTGATAGAGCATGCCAACTCGTAAACTTTCAGCATCTCCTCCCAACTGCTCTAACAACTCATAGGCAAAGGCTAGGGCTGTTGACGGTCCTCGGCTGGTTGTTAGATTACCATCTACAACCACTGTTTGCTTTTGATAAGTTCCATCAGTAATTTGCTCCTGCACACCGTCATAACAGGTAAAGCGCTTATCTTTTAAAACACCTGCTTGATGGAGGGCGATTGGGGCTGCGCAGATGGCAGCAATTTTCTTTCCTGCTTGGTTAAAGGCTTTAATCTGTGAAACGAGGGCTTGATTATCCCGTAGGTGAGCTGAACCTGGCATACCACCCGGAAGAACGAGCAAGTCATAGTCGGATAAATCACCATCAAAGACACGATCAGCTTTTACCTGAATACCATGCGATCCTGTCATCTGCTCTTCAAATCCTACCATATCACATGAAATGTTTGCTCGACGCAAGACATCAACTACTGTCAAGGCTTCGATTTCTTCAAAACCCTGGGCTAAGATAACTGCTACTTTTGCCATAGTGGCCTCCTTATTTGATTTGTTTTAGGACGACTTTCTTTCGTTTAAATGGAACTTTTCCACTTTTCTCCTCCGCTAGGTTGGTCTGGTAACTCATAGACAAGAGAAGACCGACACCGATGAGGTTACTAATAATAGCGGAGCCCCCTTGAGAAATGAAAGGCAGAGGAATCCCTGTCAAAGGAAGTAAGCCTGTCACGGCACCGATATTTTCAAAGATATGGAAGAGCAACATCATGATAAAACCAGTCGAAATATAGGTGTAGAACTGGTTGTTTGACTTAAGTGTAACCTTCAACATCCGATAAATAAGGAGCAAGTACAGAGCAACTACAAAGACTGAACCAATGAAGCCAAAGTCTTCCGCAATTACGGTGAAAATCATATCACTTTCACGTACTGGAATGAGGAGATTGGATACATTGAAACCTTGTCCAAACAAGCCACCACTTCCAATCGCAATTTGTCCCTGCGCCTGTTGGTAAGTCGTTGTTTGCGCGAAGTCAAAGGGATTGAGCCAAGCCAAGATGCGGTTGATCTGGTAGGTTGGCATCCCAATCTGATGCAAGAAGGCACGTCCATCCTTGCTTATAAAGATGGCCATGAAGCCTGCAACAGCAGTCACTCCTGTCGCAAAAACAGGAATGATAATCTTCCACGAAACACCTGAAAGGAGAACCATGCCTGCAAAAATAGCTACAAAGACCAAGGCAGTCCCTAAGTCACTTTGTAGGGCTAAGAGGATCAAGACTGGTATGGTAAAGGCGATCATCCAACCAATCAGTAGGAAATCCAAGGGAATAGTCCGTCGCCATTCCTTGTGTTTTTGAGTGAATCTTACAATGGCTCGAGCCAACATCAAGATATAGGAAATCTTCATGAACTCCGATGGCTGGAAAAGTGTCGTTCCACCAATCGATACCCAGTTCTTGGCACCTGTTGACGCTACAAGATTTGGATTGTAGAAAACAAGAGGTAGGATCATCAAAGCTAGCCCTAGACCATAAAGATAGGGAGTCACCTTCCATAAAAACTCGGTATTAAAGAACATGACCACAAATCCAATGACAAGCCCCAAGGAAATCCAAGCGATTTGCTGACCTAGAATTGGCAATACATTATTTGGATAGTCATGACTAACTGCTATATAAATGGCCACTACTCCAATCACCAGTAAACAAAACACTGGTAGGAGGAGGCTATAATCGACTCGAGAGTCGAAGGAACGTTTCATATTTTTTACCTTTTCTCTTTCTGGGATTTTTCTTTCATTCTATTGCGACGAGATTGGAGAAAATCAGCTACAGCAGGCTCTAGCTGTTCTCTAGAAAGAACCTGAACAGCCCTTTCTTTTGACAAGGCTTGGGCGATTTGTTTGCCGTAACGCTTGCTGACAACACGACTGTCTAAGATAACAGCAACCGAACCTTGGTCAGATCTTCTAACAGTACGGCCCAGAGCTTGTTTTAGCCGAATGATCGCCATCGGCAACTGATAATCATAGAAAGGATTCTTCCCTTCTTGACGCAGTTCTTGGTTTAATTTTTTGGTTAACGGTTCTTGGGGGTTTTGGAAAGGCAATCTCGGAATCACTTGAATCACGCAAGGATGGGTTGAAAAATCAACTCCTTCCCAGAAACTACCTGTTCCAAGCAAGATCTGGCGTTCGCCTTTTTCAAAACGTTTTTTCAGTTGGCTTGGTTCCCCATTTTTATACTGAGATAGATGCGGTTGGTCGAGCAGGTCCGAAACTGCCAGCAGCATTTCTTTTGAAGTAAACAAAACCAATAAGGGTTCTTGGAAGGCCTGTAAGCTTCGAATGACAGAAGCCACTTCACTAGCATAGTCAACAGGTGAAACTTCGGTAACGAGAGGAAAGTCATCAATTAGATAGACTTCTTGTTGTTCCTGCTTTGCTACATCAAGCTTAACAAGCGGAGCATCCGGAAATCCCAATAAATCTGCTAGGGAAACCCGATTGCTGATTTCAAGAGTGGCCGATACTCCTAGGAGCCTACAATCTTCTGGCAATAGGTCTGCTAGTATAAAGCGGCCTTTTTTGCTTGAACAAATCAAGACATCCTTGCTCGATTTTTCTGCTGTAGCAAGCCAAAATTCACGGTCCGACGTGAAAAAGTTTGCAAGCTCTCGATACTCTGGGAGAGCTAACTCCGAAAAATGCTGGCGCAACTCTTCGAGAGA
>CABTWF010000054.1:0-4901 GCA_902488495.1 uncultured Streptococcus sp.
GTTTTTATCAACTCTACTTGTTGTTCAGCAGGGTTGTGGTCTGATACCCCTGTGATGTTGCCTCCTGGTTTTTTCAAGTCTTTGACCAAGTTAGCACCGATTGGGTCTGTAATAGCAGCCATGATAACTGGTAGGTCTTTTGTAGCACTAGCGAGTCCTTGAGCCGCTGGTGTCGCGATCCCAACAACAACATCGTTTCCATTAGCAACCAATTGTTTACTCATGGTTGCAACCTTGCTCTGATCACCTTCAGAGTTCATAAAGTCGATTTTTACCTGGTCGTCCTTATAGCCTTCTTCAGCTAGTCCATCTTGAATCCCTTGGTAAATCAAGTCCAAGGATGGGTGACTAACAAATTGAAGGACACCAACCTTAGCAACCTTTTGCTCTTCCTTAGCTGATGGCTTGTTCATAGATGAATAAATCAAGCTAGCCACCACCAATACTGCTAATCCAGCGACAATTCCAATCAAACGTTTATTTTTCATTTTTCTTTCTCCTTAATTCTTTTACCTTAATTTTTTAAATCACATCATCAAGCGATGCCATCGTTTAAATTCCAATATCTTTCCTCCTCATAGAAAAAGTCCTCACACAAAAAACTTGTGTGAGGACGTCGATGCGCGGTGCCACCTCAATTATAGGGAATATCCCTATCGCTCTTTCTCGCAATAACGAGTTGCACTGTAAGGTGTGCTCACCGAATTTTTATGATTTCAAATTCTTAAGTACATTCAGCCCAATTTCATCACTTTCATCTATCTGCTTTCACCAACCACAGACTCTCTAAAAAATGAGCATGATTACTTTCTGAATGTTTAAATTATATCATTTTTCAACTACTTGTCAAGCTTATTTTTAGAATTTTTTAAACAATTCAAAAACTTCCCCTTTATAAAAGAGGAAGTTTGTAGAATATCAGCCTGAATTACGCAAACCTGTTGCAATTCCGTTGATAGTTGTATGGATCAGTTTTTCTTCGTCTGCTGACAATTCGCCGCGACGTTGACGTTTGATCAACTCCAACTGGATGTAGTTCAGGATATTAAAGTAAGGCATACGATAGTTTAGACTGTCTTTTAGGTAAGAGTTTTCTGCCAAGAGTTCGTCATAGCCTTCGATAGCTAAAATAACGTCCTTAGTCAACTGCCATTCATCTAAAATAGTGTAGTAGATAGCTTGTACTTCTTCGTCTTCACAGAGCTTGGCATATTCAAAAGCAATGTTCATGTTAGACTTAGACAAGACCATGTCTACATTGGAAAGCAAAGATTGGAAGAAAGGCCAGTTTTGGTACATGTCTCGAAGGAACTCGATATTCTTTGGATCTTGATCAATAAACTCTTTAAAGCTTGATCCCACACCATACCACCCAGGGAACATGACACGGCTTTGTGACCATGAGAAGACCCAAGGAATAGCACGCAAACCGCCAATTTCAGTGATGGTCTTACGAGCAGCTGGACGCGAACCGATATTGAAGCTTGAAATAGCTTTGATTGGACTTGATTCAAAGAAATAGTCATAGAAATGTTCATTTCCAAAGACCAAATCACGATAGATATCGTAGCTACGGTCCACTACTTGATCCATAATAGCTTCGTAACGATTTGACGTATTGGTATCACTCTTCTTCTTGGTAATCATACGGTTAATGGCTGCAGAAACCAACATTTCAAGGTTATAGTAGGCTGCATCTTTGTTACCGTATTTGTTTCCAATCACTTCTCCCTGCTCAGTCAGACGGATACGGTCCTTGATAGACTTGAGTGGTTGAGACGTAATAGCTTCATAAGTTGGTCCACCACCACGACCCACAGTACCACCGCGACCGTGGAAGAAAGTGACCTTAACGCCAAATTCATCCCCAATAGCAGTCAGTTGTTGTTGCGCTTTATAGAGAGTCCAACACGAGGACAGGTAACCACCGTCCTTGTTACTATCAGAGTAGCCGAGCATGATTTCCTGATAGTTATCTTTTGAAGCAATCCATTTTTTAGCCAAAGGAAGAGAAAAATATCTTCTCATGGTTTCTTCCGAATGGTCTAAGTCCTCGATCGTTTCAAAGAGGGGAACAATCTGAACGCGGGCTTTTTGAGCATCAACCAAGCCGACTTCCTTGAGCATGATGGCTAGCTCTAGCATATCAGATACACTGGTTGCGTGAGAAATGATGGTTTGACGAATGACATTTTCACCTAGTTTATCCTTCAATTTGCGCGCAGCTTTAAAGATAGAGAGTTCTTTTTCAAGCAGTTCTGACTTTTCAGCATGAGTCGCTGAGAGGATACGAGGATCTTCTTCCAACTCTTTTAAGAGGAGTGCGCATTTTTCATCTTCAGATAGATCGCTATAGTGATCATTGATACCAGCAGATGCTAGCAATTCAGCTACACAGGCTTCGTGAACACTAGAGTCTTGGCGCATATCGATAGAAGCAAGGTAGAAACCAAAGATTTCGACAGCTTGCATCAACTCTACAAATTCTCCTGAAATCAGGTATTCTCCTTTGTTCTCAAGGAGAGAATCGCGAATGGCCAACAAATCTTGATAGAATTCATCTGCAGTGGCATATCTAGGCTGAAGGTCCTTGTCTTCAATCAAATAAGCCTTGGTTGCCTGCATCTTAGCTTGGATGTCAAAGAGGGCACGACGATAGAGTTCTTTTTCACGATAAATCGAGTTATCTTGTGACTTCAGCGCCATCTCACGGACCTTGTCACTGACATTCACGATGCTGGTTGAAAGTGAAAATTCACGATAAAGATTATAAATCTTTTCATCATAGTAGTTCATGATGACTTCGCACTGAGTCAAGGCTGATTTGTTAAGAGTTTCCGCAGTTACGAAAGGATTTCCATCACGGTCTCCTCCGATCCACATCCCCATGGTAATCGGTTTTGGATGCTGAAGCTCGATACCTTGTTCTTTAGCCAATTTTTTATACTCAGCCGTCAAACGCGGAACAGCATTCAGGAAAGAACTTTGGTAATACTCCATCACGTTGGTGATTTCGTTGGTTACTTTCAATTTTTTCTCACGAATCATGTCCGTTTGCATGATAATTTCAATGTAACGACGTAGATCTGTGTGCCATTTTTCTTTATTAATCAAGCCAAGTTTGACATCACGGTACTTGCGCAAAAGCGTATGGATATGGTTGGTCAAGTCCAGCATACTCTTGCGTTGTACTTGCGTTGGATGAGCGGTCAAGACGGGAACGACATTTAACTTTTCTAAAATTTCAGCTGCATTTTCTTTTTCAGCTACCATTTTAATCGTTGTAGATAGTTTCCCTAGATAGTCTTGGTCCACATTGTTTTGGTGATTGATTTCATAGGCCAAATCCACATCCTCAGAGATATTAATCAAAAGTGGAAGGATTGAGAAATAGCGTGAAATGTAAATCATTTCTTCATTCGAAAGACTGGTCACTAGGTCATTGAGCCCTTGATAATTCTCGCTAGTTGATAATTCCTTCAACTGGATAATCTTTTCAAAGGTTTCTGGCGCTAGCATATTTTTTGTGATATCTTCTAATAGCTCAGTCAGAATCAAGACTTCTTCTTGGACGACTGCTTTATTACTATAGTTTTCTAATTTTTGAAGAGACATATACTTTCCTTTCCATTCAATCCTTACAGATTTTCATCGATTTGATTCTCGTATTCTCTGATAAGTTTGGCACGTTTTTCGCTGGCATCAATGTTTAGTACAAGCGCGATGGCTACGGATAATACCAGGAGACTGTTCCCACCTTGTGAAAGGAAGGGGAAGGTTACCCCTGTAGAAGGAATCAATCCTGAAATCCCACCGATATTGACAAAGACCTGAACAAGGATCATCCCTCCGACACCAATAGCAACCATGGAGTTAAAGGGATCCTTTGCTCGAATACCAACCAAGATGATTCGCAAAATCAAGAAGAAGAGTAAAGCCAAAATCATACTGGCTCCTACGAATCCAAACTCCTCGATGACAATCGAAAAGACAAAATCCGTATGGGCTTCTGGCAGATAACCACGCTTCTCGATAGAATTCCCTAGTCCCAGTCCGAACCAGCCTCCATTTACCATTGCATAGTAGGAATTTGCGAGCTGGTGTCCTGCACCCGCCAAGTCATTAAAGGGATTAAAGAAGGCACTAAAACGTTTAGCAACGTAGCCAAATACGGGAATTTGAGAGAACTTTTCAACCCCAACAAAGCGAATGACAGACAAGACTAACATTGAGCTCCCTGCCAAGAGAGCTAGAATGGTCGAGAACCAACGATAGGCGATCCCACTTACGGTATACATGATGAGCGCCACCAAGACCAAGATGGTCGCATTACCCAAGTCTGGGAAAATCCCCAAACTACCAATCAGAACCAGCAGAACAAAACGCCAGTCGTTAAAAGCTCGAGGTAGCCACTGATTCTGTGTCAAAACCTGGAAGTCATAAACCGCAATCTCATCTTGTTGTTTTGAAAATCGATGTGCCAGGTACCAGATGATGATAATCTTAAGGTACTCAGCAGGTTGAATCGTTACAGGTCCTACAGAAATCCATCCGTATGCTCCATTGACAGGTGTTCCGACCAGTCGCGCCAGAGCTAAAAGAACCATCTCCACAATCATTACGATAAAGATGAGACGTCCGTTTCTTAGGAAACCTAGTTTTAATTTATAGATTAAGGCAATCAGAATCAAACTAGCTATCCAGAAGATCCCCTGGTTACGCACCAATTGAAAGGCACTTTTCCCTTCTTCGATCAAGGTTGCACTCGTTGTCGAGTATACCACAATCAGCCCCAAAATCGATAAAAGGAAGTAAGGAATCAAAATGGAATAGTTTAGTAGGTGCCTTTTACTAATTTTCATATTTCACCACTCTAATAGGAACAGACGCTTCTGTTCCCA
>CABTWF010000055.1:0-4872 GCA_902488495.1 uncultured Streptococcus sp.
AGTGTGATAACATAGTACGGTATGTGGTGCTAGCACATCCGCTATATTAGATCTAATAGGAGGAAAACACAATGGCTAAAGTATGTTACTTTACAGGTCGTAAGACTGTATCAGGAAACAACCGTTCACACGCGATGAACCAAACAAAACGTGCCGTAAAACCAAACCTTCAAAAAGTTACGGTTCTTATCGATGGTAAACCTAAAAAAGTTTGGGCTTCAGCTCGTGCTTTGAAATCAGGTAAAGTTGAACGCGTTTAATAAAAATGAAAAGACCTAACTGGTCTTTTTCTTTTGCTCTAAGGATAAAACCATTTGAAAAATAGAGTAAATATCCGCAGATACAGCATTCTGCTTTTACACTTGGGCTGAAATATGATAAAATAGAGTATCAACTAGTTGAGGTAAAAAAAATGACTGTAAAAATTAATACAAAAGATGGTCAAATCGAACTGACAGATGAAGTGATTGCAACCGTAGTAGGTGGTGCCGCAACTGAGATTTTTGGAGTGGTCGGTATGGCTAGTAAAAATGCCCTCAAAGACAATTTCCAAGCCCTTCTTGGTAAGGAAAATTATTCTAAGGGTGTTGTTATAAAAGCAGCCGAAGATGGTAGCATTGCAGTTGATGTTTATACTGTATTGAGCTACGGAGTAAAGATAAGCGAAGTGTCAAAAAACATTCAAGAGCGTGTTCGTTTTAGTTTAGAAAATCAACTAGGAATTACTGCTCAGACTGTGAATGTCTACATTCAAAATATCAAAGTTGTAGGAGAATAATCGTGTCAAAAATTACTACCAGTTTATTCCAAGAGATGGTGCAAGCTGCATCAACTCGTTTGAATAAGCAAGCAGAATATGTCAATTCATTGAACGTCTTTCCAGTTCCAGATGGAGATACTGGGACAAACATGGGAATGACCATTGAAAATGGTGCGAAAGAAGTAGCAGACAAGCCTGCTTCTACAGTTGGAGAAGTAGCGAGTATTCTTGCCAAAGGGCTCTTGATGGGTGCGCGTGGGAACTCAGGGGTTATCACTTCTCAGCTCTTCCGTGGCTTCTCTCAGGCTATCAAGGAAAAAGATGAATTAACAGGTCAAGACTTGGCTCTTGCCTTCCAATCCGGTGTCGAAGTAGCTTATAAAGCGGTTATGAAACCAGTTGAAGGGACCATTTTGACTGTTTCTCGTGGAGCGGCTATTGGTGCCAAGAAAAAAGCGGAGCAAACAGATGATGCTGTTGAGGTCATGCGTGCAGCCTTGGAAGGCGCAAAAGCAGCTTTGGCTAAGACACCAGAAATGCTTCCAGTCCTTAAGGAAGTTGGTGTGGTAGACTCAGGTGGTCAAGGTTTGGTCTTCATCTACGAAGGATTCCTTTCAGCTCTTACTGGTGAATACAGTGCTTCTGAAGACTTTGTAGCTACTCCTGCCAACATGAGTGAAATGATTAATGCAGAGCACCACAAGTCTGTAGCAGGTCATGTGGCAACTGAGGATATTACCTTCGGTTACTGTACGGAGATCATGGTAGCCCTCAAACAAGGTCCAACTTATTCTAAGGACTTTGACTACGATGAATTCCGTAACTACTTGAATGACTTAGGCGACTCACTGCTTGTTGTCAACGATGATGAGATTGTCAAAGTTCACGTCCATACAGAAGATCCAGGTCTTGTCATGCAAGAAGGTCTCAAATATGGTAGCTTGATCAAGGTAAAAGTGGACAACATGCGTAACCAACACGAAGCGCAAGTTGAAAAAGAAGCAACTCAAGGCAACAAGCCTGCTGAAACAAAAGAGTATGCCCTTATCGCAGTAGTAGCTGGTCAAGGTTTAGCAGATATCTTCCGTGCCCAAGGTGTGGATTATGTTATCGAAGGTGGTCAGACAATGAACCCTTCAACAGAAGACTTTATCAAGGCTGTTGAACAGGTCAATGCTCGCAACATTATCTTCTTGCCAAACAACAAAAATATCTTTATGGCAGCTCAGTCTGCGGCTGAAGTGCTTGAACAACCTGCTGTTGTGGTAGAAGCACGTACAATTCCTCAAGGGTTGACCAGCCTTCTTGCCTTTGATCCAAGCAAATCAATCGAAGAAAACAAAGAGCGCATGACTGCGGCCCTTGGTGATGTCATCAGCGGTAGTGTAACAACAGCCGTTCGTGATACAACTATCGATGGATTAGCAATTCATGAAAATGATAATCTGGGTATGGTCGATGGGAAAATCCTCGTGTCAAATCCTGACATGCACCAAACCTTGACAGAAACTTTGAAACATATGTTGGACGAAGATAGTGAAATCGTAACCTTCTATGTCGGTGAAGACGGAAGCGAAGAACTTGCCAATGAAATTGCCCAAGAAATCGCAGAAGAATTTGAAGATGTTGAAGTAGAGATTCACCAAGGTCAACAACCCGTATATCCATATCTTTTCAGTGTGGAATAATGGTAAAAATTGAATGAAAACAACAGAAGGAGGCTGGTTTTTCAGCTTCCTTTTTCTATGCAAACGGAGTTATAAAGAAATTTATGTAGAAATGAACATTCTATTGGAAATTCGATTTACTATAAGTTATAATGATAAAGCTGTTATATTAGATTAAGTATGAATATAAAGGAGAAATGATGAAGAAAAAAATTTTTAATCAATCTTTTTCCCGCTTTTCAATTAGAAAGTTAAGTGTTGGGACCTGTTCGGTATTGCTAGGAACCTTTATGGTCATGGCTACTTCTCCAGTGCAAGCGGATGAAGCTCAAGTCAACAATAAGGAACAACAAACGCAGGCGGAAATTCAACAGAAGGAAAAAAGTGCTGAGAATGGGCAGGAAGTCATTTCTGAGCCTCAAAAAGTGGTAACACAGAACGAAGCGGTTAAGGAGCTGGAGGATAAAGCTGAACCGTCCAAAACAGAAGTATCTGCACCAGTCTCTCAGAGCCAACCAGTTTCTCAAGTTGACAATACGAAGGAAGCGAGTCAGCCTTCTTTAGATGAGGAGAAAAAGCAATCTCTAGAATCAACTCAAACTGAGCAGAAAAGCAAGGAAGAAAGTGGCTCTAGCGGGAAAACTTCTTCTAGGCGCAAGAGATCGCTAGATGAAGTCAATGCAGAATTTAAAACTCATTCGCCAATCAAGGATATCCATGCGGTAGATAGTGTTCGTGAGTCCATGACTTTTAGTATTACTGGACACGAAGCAGACTATTCTGGTGGGTATATCAAAATTCATTTCCAAAATGGGAAGGCTATTAAATTGACCCCTTCTCCAGTCGGTGGTGTAAAGTTCAGCCAAGAAAAAATAAATGGAGACCTTGATTTAAAGATAGAACCTGCAAATCTGAGAGGTGGAGCAAACTATAACTTCGTCTATACTTTTCAGATAGATCCTCTGACGCATAACTGGGGAGGTGCTGTCCAAGCAATTGGGCCGGACCATAAAGTGACCGCAACTGCTAAGCTCTATGACAAAAATGACAATGTCCTCAAAGAACTTGGAAGCATTGAACACACGTGGAAAGTCTTAGAAAACGGTGTAGGGGGTCTGACTCCAATGTCTGGCAATCAGGTCATTGGCTACGATCGAAATAACGATGGTATTGTCGACGATGATTCATCGGTCGTGTCCTACTATCTATTTAACGGTGCGAAAGATCCTAAGAATAATACGGCAAGAAATGATTACTTCAACTATGGAAATGGTGTCTTTGATGGTCGTATGATCAATGGTATGGGGATTAGTGATGTCGGGGGGAATATCATTGATCCTGTCACATCTTATACCTATAATATAGAGTTAAAAGAAGGTTATGAATTGACAGATGAAGCTAAAGCTCTAGGATGGACTGCCGATGCGACGGGTTACCATCTGACGATTAACAGAGCTAACAATCCGCTTCAAGATATTAATAACAATAAAAATAAGCTCATTCCAATTTCTTTCAAGTTAAAGAATGCCAAAGTAGCAGATATCAATAGAAAAGCGCAAAACCTAACCGTGACGGGTATCTATACGAAAGCAGATGGGACTAGCTATCAAAATACGGCCGTTCTTCCCTATACTCTCTTTGTTCAAAAAACAGATCAGCCAGAGTCTTCTCTCTTTGAATTTAGACACTATAATCAGTCTGACTCGGAGATGATTCGTTCTTATGGTGAAACAGAATACCGTTCTTATGTTCGACTTTCATCAGTTGCTGAGGTTGAAAAAGATTATCCTATCAATGACTACACGGTCACCCATAAAATACAGGATTCACGAGAGTCTTATCGAGAAGTCAATGCGATTGAGGATCGTTATTGGAATGAATTTTTCTCTTCACCGGATGCATCTGTAGAAGTATACAATAAAGCTACAGGTGAGTTATTAGGCACTTTTAACAGTAGCACTCGTAGTCTACGACTGACGGAAGAGCAAGATGTGAAGGAACTGGAGTACAAGTTTAAAAACATCAAGATGAGGAAGTCCTCAACAAATGATACATCAATGTTTGTTTTCCAAACCAAAACACGTTTTAATAATTGGGAAAGTCTCTATAAAGACTCGACGATTAGTAAGTTGGATTCTAGAACGGATTCCACTTTTAAGAATACTCGTAACACTGTTTCCTTATCTCAAACGGCCTCAGCCGAATTAACACGCGTTAGCCAGCAAATTTCGATGATTGGACGCCGTCGGACAGATGTCTTCAATCGACACACAGATGCTTCTGGTTTTAAGGAAGATTTTATCACAAGGACTGCGGGTAAAGAAACTCCTACTCAGAACTTCGCAAACTTGACGGGAGTTTACCATCTGGCTTATTTGGCTGATCCACAATTAAACTTTAGTGGAAATCCTAATTTAGATCGGAAGAGCACACGTCTGAACTCCA
>CABTWF010000056.1:0-4850 GCA_902488495.1 uncultured Streptococcus sp.
AAGTCGTTCCAGGTGAAGGAACTTATGTAATCTCACCAGATGGCACCGTCACCTTTACCCCTGAGGCAGACTTTGTAGGACAAGCTAAAGGTGTGAAAGTGATCCGTAAAGATCGCAATGGAAATATCATTTCAGGATTCTATACTCCAACAGTAGTAGAACTTCCAGAGCAAGTGAAGCCGTCTGATAAAAAAGAACTTTCAGTACCTGATTCGAAACCAGATCAATTGACTCAAAACATCTCTGTAGAAAAAAATCAACTTCCAAATACAGGAAGTCAAGAAGATGGTTTGAAAAATCTAGGAATTCTAACAGCCCTAGCAGGTGCCATGACACTTGGATTACTAGGTAAAAAGAAACGAAACGATGAATCAGACTAATCATTTTTAAGAACCGAGAAATCGGTTCTTTTTTATGACATTTGTCATATTTCCTAGTGACAGAAGCATCTAGCTCCGCCAACTTCAAAGGACTATAATTGAAGTATGAAATGGAGGAAGCAGAAATGAAAAATAAAATGATTGTCGCAGTGAGTTTAGTAGCAGCAGGAGTTATGACCTATCTCATGTTTTCAGGATTGGACGAGGGTTTCTACCATTTTCCTTGGGAGCTCTTTGCTGGCTTTGGAATGATGTCTTGGCTTGTCAGAGAAGGTTTGAAATTAGTCAGAGATGTGAAAAAGGAGTTTGAGGAATGAAAAAAGCAATTATCTATTTCTTTATCGGCCTGTCACTCTTGGTATGGTTAGTGGAAATGTGTACTGGTTGGTTTGACCGAACCTTGCTTCGCCAATTCATTCGTGGTGCTTGGGGTTTTGGATTTATGATTTTTGTCGTTTTCCCTATGGGAATGAAGTGGTTGAAAGGAGAATCTCATGACTGTGATTAAAGTTGAGAAATTGAGTAAGAAAATAAAAGACAAGGAGATCTTGCGGAACATCTCTTTTGAAATCAATGACGGAGAATGTGTCGCTTTGATCGGGCCTAACGGAGCAGGGAAGACAACCTTGATTGATTGCCTCTTGGGCGACAAGTTCATGAGCTCAGGTCAGATAGCTATTCAAGGCTTTGCGCCAACAGATCCTCGATTGAAGCAGCTTATTTCTATCTTGCCTCAAGAAAATGCAGTTGTTAAAGACTTGAAAGTGAAAGAACTTTTATCATTTTTCAAGTCACTTTATCCTGACAGTCTTTCAGACAAAGAAATTGATGACTTGCTGAGATTCTCAGACAAGCAGAAAAATCAGCTAGCGGGCAAGTTGTCTGGTGGACAAAAACGTTTGTTCTCTTTCGTGTTGGCACTAATAGGTCGTCCGAAAATTCTATTTTTGGACGAACCAACTGCTGCCATGGATACCTCGACACGTCAGCATTTTTGGGAAATTGTCAATCAGTTAAAGAAAAATGGTGTCACCATTGTCTACTCTTCTCACTATATCGAAGAGGTAGAGCATACGGCCGACCGCATCTTGGTGCTCCACAAGGGGGAGTTGATTCGCGATACGACGCCTTATGCCATGCGTGGTGAAGAACAGGAAAAACACTTTACCGTGCCTCTAACTTATCAGGAAGTTATCAGCACTTTGGACCAGGTTCAAGAGCTTGAAATCAAGCAAAATGCTCTTTCCTTCACAACCAAAGAAGCCAGCCAGGTATGGAAAGTCTTGCAAGAACAGGGCTGCATGATCGAAGAAATTGAAGTTCGCAATCGAACTCTCTTAGACAGTATCTTCGAAACGACTCAAGACTAAAGGAGATTGACGATGAAAAATATGACAAGTCTCATGAAAGTAGAAATCATTCTGATGAAACGGCAAGCCATCTACTACTTGCTATCCATCGGACTTCCAAGTGTGTTTTACCTTATTTTCTCTGGTATGATGTCAGGATCAGACATTCCAGAAATTGCTCTTCAAGCCTATCTCTTTGCCATGACGCTCTTTAGTATCATGTCAAGTGCTTTTTTCAGTATCCCTAGCACACTCGAGTCTGATAAGACAAACAACTGGCAAAAATTGATTCAACATTCTCCTGTATCTATGGTAGAATATTATGTATCAAAACTGTTCAGCACCCTACTGACTTTCTTGTTATCAATTATTGTTGTCTTTTCGGTTGGTCATTTTGTCCGTGGAGTGACTCTGCCTTGGCTTGATTGGTTGGTGATCGGAGTTATGTTACTGGTCGGAAGCGTGGTCTTTATCAGTATGGGTGTCTTGGTGAGCTTGCTACCCAGTGCTCAACTGATGACGGTTGTTGGAAATATTGCCTATATTGCTTTGGCTGTCCTAGGTGGACTGTGGTTCCCCTTGGATTCCTTCCCAGAATGGCTCCAATCTATTGGAAAGCTGACTCCAACCTATCAACTGATGCAGGTCGTCTCTACTTATTTGGAACACCATGAATTTAGTATTCTTTCTGCCTTGGTTGTACTAGGTTATACAGTTTTCTTTGGTGTATTGGTCATTCAACTGAAAAAACGGATTGAGGTAAAATAAATCTATGTTGGAAAAATTTAAAAACATTCATTATATGTTTCATATTTCAATAGTGTTTATCATCTTTCCTATAGCGGGTGTCATCGTTGGAGATTACCCGCTTTTAACCTTGCTATGGACCCTACTATTTGTACTTGCCTTCTATTCGGTTTTAATCAGTCAGAATCGCACCGTGCAGTGGCTAGCATGGTGGTCCATGCTTGTCTACATTTTTTATACATCTGTTTGGCTAAGTTCAGGTTTCACATGGTTTATCTTTTATTTATCCAATCTCCTTATTTATGAGCTGGATGAGATTTCTTTTCACTCTTGGCGTTTTGTCAGTTTTATTGTCCTGCAACCATTTATTCTGACCGGAATCTATATGGTCAATCATGTTAGTCCCTGGCAGCTACTCTTTTTCTTGGTGACCTTTATCTTTTCCGATGCAATGACCTTTGGTCTTTATCGAATTCGATTGTCGGAGGACATAAAAGAAGAAAAGATGAAACAAAATGCCAAGCTCAATCTTTTCTTGGCTGAAAACGAACGCAGTCGTATCGGCCAGGATCTTCATGACAGTCTAGGCCATACTTTTGCCATGCTGAGTGTGAAGACGGACCTTGCACTCCAGCTTCTCCAAATGCAGGCCTATCCTCAAGTGGAAAAAGAATTAAAAGAAATTCATCAGATCAGTAAAGAATCCATGAATGAAGTTCGTACAATTATCGAAAATCTTAAAACCAGAACCCTTGCTTCTGAATTTACGACTGTTAAAAAAATGCTGGAAATTGCAGGAATTGAAACAGAAATCAATCACCAACTAGATACAGCTAGCCTAACTCAGGAATTAGAATCAACGGCCTCCATGATTTTGCTTGAATTGGTGACCAACATCATCAAACATGCCAAAGCATCCAAAGCTTACTTGAAATTAGAACGAACAGAGAAAGAACTCATTCTAACAGTGAGAGATGATGGCTGTGGCTTTGCTTCTCTAAAAGGGGATGAACTCCATACCGTTCGAGACCGTGTCCTTCCTTTTTCAGGAGAAGTAAAAGTGATTAGTCAGAAACAGCCGACTGAAGTGCAGGTTCGGCTACCTTATAAGGAGAGAAACTAAGATGAAATTACTTGTTGCAGAAGATCAAAGTATGTTGCGAGATGCTATGTGCCAGTTGCTTACCTTTCAAGCAGATGTAGATTCTGTCCTACAAGCCAAGGATGGCCAAGAAGCAATCCAACTTTTAGAAAAAGAGTCTGTGGATATCGCCATTCTTGACGTAGAAATGCCTGTTAAGACAGGCCTCGAAGTCTTGGAATGGCTACGAGCAGAAAAGCCAGAAACAAAGGTGGTTGTGGTGACGACCTTCAAGCGCCCTGGCTATTTTGAACGTGCGGTCAAGGCTGGAGTGGATGCTTATGTCTTGAAAGAAAGAAGCATTGCAGACCTCATGCAAACCTTGCACACGGTTCTCGAAGGACGCAAGGAATATTCGCCTGAATTGATGGAAGTGGTGATGACGCACCCCAATCCGTTAACAGAGCAAGAAATCGCTGTTTTAAAGGGAATCTCTCAGGGCTTGTCTAATCAAGAAATCGCAGATCAGCTTTATCTATCAAATGGAACCGTCCGAAACTATGTCACCAATATTCTTTCAAAACTAGATGCTGGTAATCGAACAGAGGCAGCCAACATTGCAAAAGAATCTGGTTGGCTTTGATAAGAAGGGTTAAAAAATTCCGAAACGATAACTTGAATAGAAGGAAATCCATACTAAAATGTAGGAGGCAAATCGCCTCCTTTTTTGGTTTAGAAAAGCGGTTAGAACTAGTGTCAAAGAGTTAAAAGATCAGAATAAAAACGAAAAAAATATTGACAAGGAAAGAAAAAATGTGTTACAATAATAGACGGTACTTTTTACTTTTGGTCTCTCAAAAGTGTACAGGGACGTGCTGACAAATGTTGCAAAAGTACACACAGATGGTAGCTGTCACCAAGTGTATCATCACCAAAAATAAAAAAACACAGGAGAATGTAGATGCCTACAATTAACCAATTGGTTCGCAAACCGCGTAAATCAAAAGTAGAAAAATCTAAATCACCAGCTTTGAACGTTGGTTACAACAGTCATAAAAAAGTTCAAACAAACGTTTCTTCACCACAAAAACGTGGTGTTGCAACTCGTGTTGGAACAATGACACCTAAAAAACCTAACTCAGCCCTTCGTAAATTCGCTCGTGTACGTTTGAGCAACCTTATCGAAGTTACTGCCTACATCCCAGGTATCGGACACAACTTGCAAGAGCACAGCGTGGTGCTTCTTCGCGGTGGACGTGTAAAAGACCTTCCAGGGGTACGTTACCATATCGT
>CABTWF010000057.1:0-4750 GCA_902488495.1 uncultured Streptococcus sp.
CGATTTCAATCCATTCCACATTAGGATGATTCCCGTAGAGTTGAGCTAATTTTTCCTTGTTTCTACCTAGTAAGATGAGTTGGTCATTTGGCAAGAGTTTGACTATTTCTTGGGCTAAGCCACCGCTTGCTCCAGTGATGATGATGGTGCGCATCTCTATTCCTTTCAAAGTTTTGATCAATTTAATGAAATCTTTTTCCAGCTAAATAATGAGCATAGGCTTGATCAATGACAGGAGCAAACAGATGATAATCCTCCCAGCTACCTAAAAATTCTAAAGGCAAGTCATATAAGTCATTGACTACAAATTCGGAATAATCATCCATATACTGATGTTCATAATAGTCATTTACAAAAGCCTGAAAATCCTTTGTAATATCCATTGTTCCCAGTTTACCATCGCACCAGTCTAAAAGATAATCAACACCCAAAGTTTGCTCGTTTTTTACACTTTGGAATACCGTTTCTTCATCAGGAAACATCAATTCTTTTGCATCATGCAGGATGAGCCAAGTAACGAAAAAACCGATATGATTCGCAGCCCAACGATAAATCTCCCGATAATCTTTTTGAGTTAACTCTTCTTTTTGTAATGAATAGCTGTGCAAGTAGTTGGTTAAGGCATTCTCAAAATACCAATCCGCTTTATCCAATAAACGATTTTCAACAGTCATCTTAATTCCCTCTCAACGAACTGTAACATTATAACTCAACCTCTTCCAAGTCTTTGACGACATGGACATTCTCAAAAATACTAGCTGCATCTTTCTTAAGCTGACTAATATCCTTTGATAGGAAGCGGGCACTGATATGGTTGAGCAAGAGGCGCTTAGCACTGGCTTCTGCTGCTACTTGTGCTGCCTGCATATTGGTTGAGTGACCGTGATTGCGAGCAATTTTTTCATCTCCCTTGCCATAAGTCGACTCATGGACAAGGACATCGGCATTGACAGCTAAACGCACACTAGCATTGGTTTTACGGGTGTCACCCAGAATGGTGATAATCTTACCTGGACGGGGAGCTGAGATATAGTCTGCTGCCTTGATTTCAGTTCCATCTTCGAGAACAACGTCCTGGCCGTTTTTGATCTTTCCAAAAAGCGGACCAAATGGAACACCAGCAGCCTTAAGTTTTTCAGCATCCAAGGTCCCTTCTAGATCCTTTTGCATGACACGATAACCAACGCAGAAAATAGTGTGGTCCAGCTCCTCTGCATACACAGTGAATTTATCGGTCTCAAAGATTTTCCCTAGAGAATCTTGGTCAAACTCATGAAAATGAATGCGGTAAGGCAGACGAGAGCCTGACACACGAAGGCTGGTTAAGACAAATGACTTGATTCCTTGCGGTCCATAGATGTCCAAATCTGTCTGCTCTTCATTGGCCTGAAAAGCACGGCTAGAGAGAAATCCTGGCAATCCAAAGATGTGGTCTCCATGCAGGTGGGTGATAAAGATTTTGCTGACCTTCCGTGGTCGAATCGTGGTTTCCAGAATGCGATTTTGCGTTCCTTCTCCACAGTCAAAGAGCCAAACTTCGTTAATCTCATCCAAGAGTTTCAGGGCGAGACTTGAAACGTTGCGGGCTTTAGAGGGCTGACCGGCCCCTGTTCCTAAAAATTGAATATCCATTCGATACTTTCTAATTAATCAATATATAACATAGCTGTGCGATTTTCCGATCGGAAATAGCGACTGCCAGAAAAAGCAACAGCTTCTTGCAGTAAATCCTCTTGGCTGTAGCCTTTGAGACGCTTGCGACCATCTGCTAAACTTTCTAAATCAGTCAAAGCTGTGAGATTCTTCACACTAACAACTTCTTCATCTCCGACAGGCTTCATGTAAATCTTTCCAGACTCCTCAAAGACTAGTTGATGGGGGAAAATTTGCGCAATCTCAAAAAGTAAGTCATCCGAGATTTCCTCTTCATTTTCAGAGAAAATTCGCCCCAAGCCCTCACTCTCATAGCAAAATCCAAAAGATTTACCAGACAGATTAAGACGAATAAAAGGCTTATTTTCAAAGGTGAAACTTGGCTCAGCATTGTAGAGATTCAGTTCATGACTGAGTTCTGCAAAGTAATCTGTCGCAGCTTGAGGGCTCTTTTTCTGGTAGAGTTCAGCAAAGTAGGCATTGACGACACTCGGAGGAGGTGTGATAAGTGCCAACTGCTCCTGCTCTGTTTTGCCAGCTAGAAGTTGATCCAGATAGACCTTATCCAAGCTTGTATAACCTCCATATTTTAGAGCCAACGTTTTAATGTCAGTCATAAAATTCCTCTAACCTCCATTTATTTTTCTCGGAAATGTAGCCTGTAATCACTTCTTCATCATCTTGATAGTCCCGCTCTTCCAGAATCGCCACACTTTCTAGATCATGAATCTTGTAAGACTTTGAAAAAGGCACGCGCAGGGTAAATCTCTCAAAAATATCCTTGATCTTCTCCAAAAACAATGCTTGCAAGTTCTCACGACTATCCTCAGACTTGGCAGAAATGAGGGCATAAGGCGTTTGAGTCGGCATGAAATCCTCCACCAAATCCGCTTTATTATAAAGAGTCAGGCGAGGAATATCGTCCATATCCAAGTCTTTCATGATAGACAGAACCGTTTTTTCATGTTCCTCGTGATAAGGATTGCTGGCATCGATGACATGAACTAGAAGGTCTACATGCTTGCTTTCTTCCAAGGTTGATTTGAAACTGGACACCAATTCAGTCGGCAAATCTTGGATAAATCCAACCGTATCAGTCAAGGTAACCTGAAGATTACCTCCCAAATGGATACTCTTTGTCGTCGCATCCAGAGTCGCAAACAGCTCGTCTGCTTCATACTGGGTCTTAGTGGTCAAGGTGTTCATGATGGTTGATTTCCCAGCATTGGTGTAACCAATCAAACCAATCTTAAAGGTACTTGACTCCAAGCGTTTTTCTCTGACTGTGGCCCGATTTTTCTCAACCACCTTGAGCTGACGCTCGATATCTGTGATTTGATTGCGAACACTACGTCGGTTCAGTTCCAACTGACTTTCACCAGGTCCACGGGAACCAATTCCCCCTGCCTGACGGCTGAGCATAATCCCCTGACCAACCAAGCGAGGCAAGAGATACTTGAGCTGAGCAAGATGAACTTGGAGTTTCCCTTCATGGCTTCGAGCCCGCATGGCAAAGATATCTAGAATCAACTGCATACGGTCAATGACCTTGACACCCAGAACTTCTTCTAGATTGACATTTTGCCGTGGAGTCAAGCGATTATTGACGATGACAGTAGTAACTTCTTCTGCATCCACCATTCGCGCAATCTCTTCCAACTTACCAGAACCCACAAAGGTCTTGGAGTCATACTTTTCACGTTTTTGTCTGTAGCTATTGACAACGACTGCCCCAGCTGTCTTAGCCAGACTGCCCAATTCTTCCATGGAGAGGTCAAAATTGTCCATTCCCTGCAGTTCAACACCAATGAGTAGGACCCGTTCCTCTTTTTTCTCCGTTTCAATCATCTAAAAACTCCTCTATCTGGCTTAAAATGCGGTCCTGCACGTCAGGCTCTCCTATCTGATAAAAGGTCACCTGCATGCGATTACGGAACCAGGTCAACTGACGCTTGGCAAAACGACGAGTCGCCTGCTTGAGACTCTCGCTCGCTTCCTCAAGAGTTTGCTCCCCACGGAAATAAGGAAAGAGTTCCTTATAGCCAATGCCTTTGGCTGCCTGCACATCTGGATAGTGGTCAAAGAGCCACTTGGCCTCATCCAAAAGTCCAGCCTCAAACATCAGATCTACTCGACGGTTGATACGGTCATAAAGCTGACTGCGTTCATCATCCAAGCAGATAATCAGTGGTTCATAAGGACTTTCCTGATTTTCCAAATCCTGACCAAAATGGACAATTTCCAAGGCACGCATGGCACGACGACGGTTGAACTGGGGAATTTCAAGGCCTGCTTGCTTCACGAGATGGGCTAATTCCTCATCTGAATAAGGCTCCAAACTAGCCCGATAGGCTAAAATCTCCTCATGAGGTGTCTCCCCACCTAAATGGTATCCTTCCAGCAAGCTCTGGATATAAAGCCCTGTGCCTCCAGCGATAATAGCAAGCTTGCCACGACTTTGGATGTCCTCTATGGCTGCCTTAGCTTCTGAAACAAAATCAAAAGCCGAGTAAGACTCGGTTACCTCTCTAACATCAATCAAATGATGAGGAACAACTGCTTGCTCCTCTGGGCTAGCCTTGGCCGTCCCAATATCCAACCCTCTGTATACTTGCTGACTGTCACCACTGACCACCTCTCCACCAAAGCGCTTGGCCACTTCAATAGCAAGGGCTGTCTTCCCAACAGCAGTCGGTCCAACAATCACAATTATTTTTGTTTTCATCTTTTTTCCTTGAAAAATTTCCATTTTTTCGTTACTATTATTATATCACAAAAAGGTCAGTCAGAAAAATGCTACCACTTAAGGAGCCTGGCTGATCGGGAAGATAAAGGAGGAAGACTCATGGCTAAAGGATTCGCTAAAGGTCTTGTAACAGGTGTCGCAGGAACTGTCGCTGCCGTTGCAGGTGCAGTATACGCAATTAAAAAGAAAGTGATTGAGCCAGAAGAGCAAAAAGCAGCTTTCATCGAAGAAAACCGCAAAAAAGCAGCTCGCCGCCGCGTATCACATTAAGCAACAAAAGAAGTTGAGAAATCTCAACTTCTTTTTATTTTCTTTTATACTCAATGAAAACCAAAGAGCAAACTAGGAAGC
>CABTWF010000058.1:0-4517 GCA_902488495.1 uncultured Streptococcus sp.
CTCAAAAAGAAAAAGAAAAACAGCTGAAAGAAATGTCTAAAAAGGCAAAACGATTTTGTAAAAAGGCAGATGCTAAACTAAAAAGTAAATTTCATTCAAGTCTTTACTTTTACAGAGATATTCTCATTCATAAAAAAAGATATTATAAAATCGAAGATTTCAATGCAATTGTCGACTTTATCGTTCAAGAAAATTTACTTGTACCCACGATAAAACCTCTTCCTGTTATCAATTTGACAGAAGTAGATTCCTATGTTTTAGAAGTGATTGAGTAAGATCATGTGCAATCTTAAATCAAATCCGTTTTTTCACGGTAACTAAAGTAATCCGAGTGCGAGACAATCAGATGGTCCAAGAAAACAATTCCCATCAGTTCGCAGGCTTCCTTGACTAGTTTAGTGACATGGTCGTCGTTTCGACTAGGAGATACTGCACCAGATGGATGATTGTGAACGAGAATCACTGAGGTAGCCATATGCTTGAGGGCATAGTGAAGAATTTCCCTCGGTTCAGCAATGCTGCGTGTCGCAGATCCGATAAAAATAGTTTGCTGATGAATGATTTGATTTTGAGTATTGAGATAGAGCGCCACTAGGTGCTCTTGTTTTTTGTCGCCAAGTTCCTGTTGCATTTTCTTGGCTAGCTTTTGACTACTGAGAATACTTTCCATCTCAAGGGTTTCATGTTTGTGAATGCGATGTCCCAGTTCAATCACCGCTTGTAATTCAATGGCCTTAATCCGTCCAATACCAGACAGACTCTGCAATTCCTGCAGGGTCATTTTTTTCAAATCGGTTAGACTGTTAAGATTATTCAAGACTTTTTGGGCAATTTCAAAGACATTTGCCTGACGCGTTCCCGTTCTGAGCAAAATAGCTAACAACTCTTGATTGCTCAGAGCCTCTACTCCCTCTTTAACTAGTCTTTCTCTAGGCAAGAGTGAATCCTCTTGGAATGAAATACTGTACATAAAAATCCTCCTCACTTTATTATTCGTGAGAAGGATGAAAAATTAGATTTTTTTCTCAATTGGGGCAACGCTGGCTAGGAGTTTTTTCAGACCGACTTCTGGAAAATTGATTTTTAGTTCCTGAGTATCACCTCTACCAGAGACTTCCAGAACAGTACCCTCTCCCCATTTCTTGTGAAGTGCAATATCTCCAATAGACCAGTTAGTATCGCTTGAATCTTTTTTATTTCCGGCTGTAAACTGTCCAAATGGGAGACTACTTGACTGGATAGAGCTTGGTGCAGCATTGCGTTTCCGTTCTTGAAGGGCCTGAGCTAAGCTCATACCTTGACCAAAAGCAATCCCACCACTGCTATAAGAAGCCTTAAAGCTAGTATTCGCTGGTCGAGCCAAGCCTTGATACTCAAGCAAGTCCGAACTGATTTCATTGATAAAACGAGTTGGACGATTGTAGTTGGTACGCCCAAAAAGCAAGCGTGAGTTAGCATTGGTCAGATAGAGGATTTTCTCCGCGCGCGTGATACCTACATAGGCCAAACGACGTTCCTCTTCCAGTTCATCCGGATCTTCTGCTGCACGGCTAAGGGGAAAGACATTTTCCTCCATCCCAATGATAAAGACAACTGGGAACTCAAGTCCCTTAGCTGCATGGAGGGTCATCAAGGTCACTTCTGATGTCTCCTGACTGCCTGTATCCGTATCTGCAATCAAGGCTAAGTCATTCAAGAAATGACTGAGTTTATCCAAACCTGTTTCTTCTTCTTGACTATCAGGATTGTCATCAAAGTTCTTGGTAACAGATAGGAACTCTTCGATATTTTCAACCCGCGCCTTGCTTTCCAAGGTTGCCTGAGCATTAAGAATATCGACATAACCTGTTTTTTCTAGAACAGCCTCCACCAGCTCGGTGATAGTTAATTGATCCAGTTTTTCTCGCAAATCCAAGATCATATTGGCAAAGTCCCAAATTGACTGTGCTGCTTTTCCTTTGATGCCAGACAACATAATATTAGCTGAAGCATCCAGCATAGACATCTCTTGCATATTCGCAAAATCACGGATTTTCTCAACGGTTCCTGGGCCAATTCCACGTTTTGGTTCGTTAATAATGCGCTCAAAACTGATATTGTCACTTAAATTAGCAATAAGATTAAGGTAGGCGATAATATCACGGATTTCCTTACGGCTGTAGAACTTGGTCCCTCCGACCATAGTATAAGGAATATTGGACTTAAGCAGTGCTTCCTCAATAGTACGGGATTGCGCATTAGTCCGATAAAGGACTGCAAAATCCTTGTGGAGGAAGTTTTGACTACGACCAAGTTCATCAATGGTTTTGGCTACAAAAACAGCCTCATCCTGTTCGTCATTTGCGCGATAATAAACGATTTGCTCCCCATCGGCATTCTGGGTCCAGAGATTCTTGGGGCGACGGTTTTTATTGTTTTTGATGACGTCATTGGCTGCTTGGAGAATGGTTTTGGTTGAACGGTAATTTTCCTCTAGCAAAACTACCTTGGCTTGAGGATAATCTTTCTCGAAATCCAAGATATTCTGCATATCAGCCCCACGCCAACCATAGATAGATTGGTCTGCATCACCGACCACGCAGATGTTTTTAAAGCGTGAAGCCAAGAGTTTGACCAATTGATACTGGGCATGGTTGGTATCTTGGTACTCATCAACATGAATGTACTGGAACTTCTGCTGATAGTAGGTCAAGACATCAGGATTCTGATCAAAGAGACGCAAAGTCAACATAATCAAATCATCAAAGTCAACGGACTCAGACTGACGAAGCTCTTTTTGATAGGCTGTGTAACACTGAGCTACGATTTGCGTATACATATCACCAGCCTGGGCAGCATATGCGACATCATCAATCAAGTCATTCTTAGCATTGGAAATGGTTCCCAAAATGGTCCGTTCATTCCATTTTTTCGGATCCAAGTTTAATTGCTTTAGAATGCGCTTCATAAGAGTTCGCTGTTCTCCTGGATCTACAATAGTGAAATTACGATTGTAGCCAATATGATCCGCATCGCGACGTAGGATACGAACACACATGGAGTGAAAGGTCGCAATCAGGCAGTCTTGGGTTGCTGGGTTGAGCCCATAGGCACGCTCCTTCATCTCACGCGCAGCCTTATTGGTAAAGGTAATGGCCAAGATATTCCAAGGATTGACCATTTTTTCATCAATCAAGTAGGCGATACGATGGGTTAAAACTCTAGTCTTCCCAGAACCAGCCCCTGCCATGATCAACAAGGGGCCTTCTGTCGTTTGCACCGCCTCAGCCTGACGGTCATTCATTCCATTCAATAATGCGTTCATTTTCTCTTCCTTACTCTTGAAGTCAATGTTTCTATTATATCAGAAATTAGGGAAAATATCTTTAGCTAGACTGATTGCGTCTAGAAAGTAACTCTATTATCAGCTGAAGACAACTCCTTAAATCTAGATAAAAAAATGAGCTTGGATAGCTTTTCCAAACTCATTTGAAATCAATTGCAATATACTAGAACAATCCTAAAACGGTTCCATCGCTTTCAACATCCATATTAAGAGCGGCTGGACGTTTTGGAAGTCCTGGCATGGTCATAACATCACCTGTTAAGGCAACGATGAAGCCTGCACCTAATTTTGGTACGAATTCACGGATGGTAATTTCAAAGTTCTCTGGTGCTCCAAGTGCATTTGGATTATCAGAAAAACTATACTGAGTTTTCGCCATACAGATTGGCAATTTGTCCCATCCGTTTTGAACGATTTGAGCGATTTGCGTTTGAGCTTTCTTCTCAAAGTTCACTTTGCTACCACGGTAGATTTCAGTGACAATTTTTTCAATCTTTTCTTGGACAGAAAGGTCATTGTCATAAAGACGAGTGTAGTTGGCTGGGTTTTCAGCGATTGTCTTAACAACCGTTTCAGCAAGCGCTACTCCTCCTTCTGCGCCATCAGCCCAGACACTTGCTAGTTCAACTGGCACATCAATAGAAGCACAGAGTTCTTTCAAGGCTGCGATTTCAGCTTCTGTATCAGTGACAAATTCATTAATCGCAACAACTGCAGGAATACCAAATTTACGGATATTTTCAACGTGACGTTTCAAGTTAGCAAAACCTGCACGGACCGCCTCCACATTTTCCTCTGTAAGAGCGTCTTTAGCAACGCCACCATTCATCTTAAGGGCACGAAGGGTTGCAACGATGACTACCGCATCTGGAGATGTTGGCAAGTTTGGTGTCTTGATATCAAGGAATTTCTCAGCACCAAGGTCCGCACCAAAACCAGCTTCAGTGACTGTATAATCAGCCAAGTGAAGGGCTGTGCTTGTTGCCAAGACAGAGTTACATCCATGAGCGATATTGGCAAATGGACCTCCGTGTACAAAGGCAGGTGTACCGTAAATTGTCTGAACCAGGTTTGGTTTAATAGCATCTTTCAAAATCAATGCTAAAGCACCCTCAACCTGCAAATCACCTACAGAAACAGGTGTACGATCATAGCGATAACCGATAACGATATTCGCCAAACGACGTTTCAA
>CABTWF010000059.1:0-4382 GCA_902488495.1 uncultured Streptococcus sp.
TATACCACAATCAGCCCCAAAATCGATAAAAGGAAGTAAGGAATCAAAATGGAATAGTTTAGTAGGTGCCTTTTACTAATTTTCATATTTCACCACTCTAATAGGAACAGACGCTTCTGTTCCCAATTCCGTTTTATTTTCTAGTTTTGATTGCTATTATACCACTTTTTCAGAAAGAAAAAAACTCTTATCCTTTAATCCTTCGAATTTTACTCATTTTCCAGTATCAGGTATAAAAAAACAAATCTCTTTTGAGATTTGTTTTTTGCTTTCTTAGTTAGATGAAGAGCTGCTACTTGAGCTTGAGTCACCACCACCGATGTATTGGGTGAAGATGTTTTGGAATGATTGGTCTTTAACCTTGATGTTTGCTGCTTGCAATTCTTTACCAATTACTCCTTGAACAAAGGCTGAATCATTTTGTTTTTGAGTCAAGATGATGGTCTTCAATTTTTCTTTGTAATCCTCTATATTAGAAGATTTTTCTGTTTTCTTCGTTACTTTGATGATGTAGAACTGACTGCTGTAGGCTTGTGTTCCAGTAGCTGTAATCACATCAGAAACCCCGTTCACATCCAAGGCAAAGGCTGCTTTCTTGACTTGTTCTGGAAGTTCTGTTGAAGCAGAGTCAAAAGTGATTTCTCCACCATTTTCTTTTGTTTTGTCGTCGTTAGAGTTGTCTTTTGCCAACTGAGCAAAATCCGCACCTTCTGCTTTAGCTTTCTCAAGTACTTCTTTTGCCTTGTCTTCATTATCCAAACGGATGATTTGAGCTGTTACATCTGGTGTGTAAGACTCAAAAGCTTTTTGGTAGGCTTCGTCTGTCAACTCACTCTCTGCAGCCTTCTTAACCGCTAATTCAACCAATTTGCTGGTACGGATTTGAGCTTTACGAGTCTCAGGTGTCATACCTGCACGTTGAAGCACGCTGTTGTAGCTATCGCCGTATTTCTTTTGTTCTTCAGCAACGGCGTCATCCACATCTTTATCCGTTACCTCTGATCCATATTGTTGTTCAAATACTTTTTGGATGGTCATATTGAGCAAGACTTGTTGCGCAGTTGGATTGTTCTTTACTTCTTCAAAGAATTGATGCTCTGTAATCACATCGCCCTTCATGCTGATCAAATCTTTTCCTTCAGAACTGTTTGAACAAGCTGCAAGTGTTGCTACTGATAAAAGTGTGATGGCTCCTGCCATAAGTTTTTTCTTCATTTTTACTCCTTTTACGGTAAGTGTTACCTTATCTATTTTACTATAATTTCTTAAATTTTTCTGAAAATCATTCGCTCTCAGGAAGCTCTACTTCTGCTAGATTTTTTCTTAGCATGAGAATGCCGTCTCCAAGTGGAACTAGAGTTGCTGTTAGACCTGGATTGTCCAAAGTTGCGTCGAAAAGTCTTTGCAAACCACGGTAAATGGTGCGTTGACCTCGGCGGACTTCCATGATGTCCTTGGCAACATCTCCTCCTTGGAAAATATCATCCAAGACCACCACTCCACCAACTTCCAAGTGCTTGAGGATTTCAGGCAGAAAGACGATATACTTTGACTTGGCCGAATCCATAAAGACAAAATCATATGTTTCTGTCAAAGTAGATAAAACATCAACAGCATCACCTTCAAGTAAGGTGATTTGCTTACGACTGTCAAACTGGGCAAAGTTTTCCTTGGCAAAGCCAATCATCTCAGGATTACGGTCAATGGTTGTAATCTTAGCATCTGGCGCATGTTCCGCCATCAGGAGGGCAGAAAAGCCAATTGCCGTTCCAATCTCCAAAATGTTCTCAGGTTGCATAGTTTCCATGAGAAAACGGAAGTAGGCAACTGTTTCATGGGGAATAATGGGAATGTTTTCCTTGCGAGCGAAGGTCTCCAATTCTTTTAAGGAACCTGTCACCTGCTTTTGACGCTGGCGCATGAGTTCTACGATTTCTTCCTTGACGACGGGACGACGCATGTTATGGTTGGCATTTTTACTATAAGACTCTACCATCTTAAGCTAGTCCCAATTTTTCAACAAGGGCTTCAAACTCGTTCAAGCGGCGTTCAAAGACTGCAAAGGCATCGTTGAGATAGTCTTCTTTTTCCATATCCACTCCCGCTTTTCTCATGACATTGAGCGGATAGTCAGACTTACCTGCCTTGAGGTAGTCGATATAGCGGTCACGGTCTTCTTGACTACCATGGACAATCTTCTCAGCCAAGGCTGAAGCAGCTGCAAAACCAGTTGAATACTGATAAACATAGTAGTTATAGTAGAAATGTGGAATGCGTGCCCACTCGTATTGGATCTGAGGATTGTCTTCCTTGCTGAGTCCATAGTACTCTTGGTTCAGGTCAGCGTAGAGCTTATTGAGGAAATCACTTGTCAAGACTTCTCCATTTTGGTCTGCTTGGTGGATGGCGTGTTCAAACTCAGCGAATTGAGTTTGACGGAAGACTGTTCCACGGAAACCGTCTAGGAAGTTATTGAGAATAGCAAAGCGAGTTGCATCGTCTTCTACTTCTTCCAACAATTTCTCTGTCAAGATATTTTCGTTTGTGGTTGAGGCAATCTCCGCCAAGAAGATAGAGTAATCCCCGTAAACATAAGGCTGGGTTTCACGAGTATAGCTTGAGTGCATACTGTGACCTGTTTCATGGACAAGGGTAAAGAGATTGTCTAGATTGTCCTGCCAGTTGAGAAGCATAAAGGCATTGGTATCGTAAGAACCACCAGAGTAGGCACCAGAACGCTTGCCTTGGTTTTCATAGACATCAATCCAACGCTCACTGAAGGCACGTTTAACACGGCTCAAGTAGTCGTCACCTAAAACTGCCAAAGCTTCTTCTGCCTTTTTCAAGGCTTCTTCGTAGGTAAAGCTATAATCTACTGACGAAAGTGGTGTGTAGACATCGTACATCTTGAGGTCGGAAATACCTAAGATTTTAGAACGAAGTTCTAGGTAACGATGCAAGAGTGGCAAATGCTTGCGAACTGCTGCTACTAGATTGTCATAGACACTTTCTGGAACAAAGTTTGCTGCGAGGGCTGCATGGCGAGCACTCTTATAGTTGCGAACTTTTGCTCGGTAGTTTTGCACCTTAACATTTGTCTGCAAGGTCTTAGCATAAGTATGTTGGAATTGCTCGTAAGTCGCATAAAGGGCTTCATAGGCACCACGACGCACTTCACGGTTTTTAGACTCCATCAAACGGATGTAAGTACCGTGTGAGAGTTGCACTTCCTTGCCTTCGTCATCAAGCACGTATGGGAAGCTAATATCCGCATTGTCCAAAATAGCGAAGGTTTCACTAGCAGCGCCAAAGATTTCTCCTGCTCCAGCAAGCAATTCTTCCTCACGTTGCGAAAGAACATGGTCTTTCTTTTGCAAGAGCTTGTCAAAAAAGTGCTTGTAAACTTGGAGTTTTGGTTGAGCTTCTAGGAAGGCCGCATACTGCTCTTCGCTAATCTCCATAAACTCAGGTTCATAGAATGAAAAGGCTTGTTCTAACTGACTGTATAGGGTCATTGCCTTGGCATAGTACTCTTGATACTTGGTCTCACGCGTGTCCTGGTCATTTTTCATATGCGCATAGACATAAAGCTTTTCAACTTGGCGTTCCAAGTCGAGTGAGAATTCTGTGATCTCAAGCAAACTGTCTGCGCTGTCCAAGAGATGTCCCTCATACTGGGCTGCTGTTTGTACTTTTTCAGTTAAATCTTTCAAGGCTTCTTCCCAAGCATGGTCTGTTGGGTAGATTGTCGAAAGATCCCATGTATCTTTTTCATTTATTTCATGTCGTTGTAATACCATAAGATTCCTCCATCCTTTCTATTTTACCACATTTTTTGAGAAATATAAGTGATAAAAGGCTGGTGGATAGAGCTTTTGGCGATTATTTTTCGGATTTTTTTGATAGTAGGCCTGAAAATTTCTATAATAGCTAGCCAAATCCGTTTCAATCTGCAAAAAATCTCCTGACTCTATCGGTCTGACCTGGGGATACCAGTCATCCAGTTGACGGTTTAATAGATTGTCTCCTCGTTGATAAGCCTCCTCCTGTTTTTTCATCCAGTAAGGGTTTTGGTAGTACAACTGTTGGCGAATGTAGTGACAGATAGTGGAATCTTGCACAACTGCAAAACGAGGCAGTTTTTGTTTCTGATAAGGAAATCGTAGAATTTCCAAGAGATTTCCTTTTCCATAGGGAAATTCTTTGACCTGAAAATGAAGCTTGCCACGTAGATCCTGATGCAGAAGATATTTGAGTCTCAAAATTTTCCTTTTGAGATCCAGTTCCCAAACAAAGAAACCCATATTTTGACTAAAATAGAGAAAGCCCCTTTGCAGTTGTGTTAATCGCTCCTTTAACCAGAGTTTTTCTCCCAGTAGCCA
>CABTWF010000060.1:0-3645 GCA_902488495.1 uncultured Streptococcus sp.
AGACCTGAACGTTCTTGAATAATCGTTTGATTCATTCTGATTCTCCTTTTTCTATAAATATGTCTTGATTATAACAAAGATTTTATAAATTAGCTGAAATAAAACATCAAAATGCCTGCTGCAACTGCTACGTTGAGACTTTCCGCTCGGCCTTTCATGCCTATATGAACCAGCTGATCAGCACTCTCAGCCATCACAGAACTAATCCCCTGCCCTTCATTTCCCATGACTAAAACAAAGTTCTCTAGTGAAGAAAGCTCACGATAATCCTTTGAATCTCTCGATAAGGTCGTTGCCAGAATGGGCATAGCAGTCTTCTTAGTCTCTTCTATAAAGGAAGCAAGAGACATCCGATAGATGGGCAAGTGAAAATGACTTCCTTGCATGGAACGCAGGGTCTTGAGACTGTATATATCTGCTGACTTGTCTGAAACAATAACTCCTGTAAAACCTGCTGCATCCGCCGTCCGAATCATGGTGCCCACATTACCAGGATCTTGAACATCCTCTAAAAATAGATACTTGCCCTGATGGAGATCAGGCAGTCCCACTTCTTCTTTTTGAATCACTGCAACAATCCCTTGAGGAGTTTGCGTATCTGCCAAATCTAGCAAAATCTCCTCTGAAACCCAGACTGTTTGCGAAAAAGCGGCTAACTGTTCCTTATAGCTTTCCAGAGCAAAAATCTTCTCAATCGTCACTCCTGCTTGAACAGCTTCTTCAAACAAGTGCCAGCCCTCAATCAAATAAGCAGACTTTCGATATTTTTTTTGATGTAATTTCTTGGCATTTTTTACCACAGAATTGGCTTTTGAGGTTATAATAGTCATAGAAATATTATAACACAATCAAAGGGGTTTGGTATGCAAAAGGTTAGAATGATTGCCCAAGGCAGGGTGCAGGGTGTTGGTTTTCGCTGGGGTGTTGTTACTTTAGCTCTTGAAATCGGTGGCATCACTGGTCGTGTCTGGAATAACGACGATGGCACCGTGGAAATTCTTGCTCAGGCAGACTCCTCTGCCACTATGGCAAAATTTATCCAAGAGATCCGAAAAGGTCCGACACCTTTTTCAAAAGTTACCTATCTAGATGTACAAATGAGCAACTTTTCATCCTATTCGGACTTCAAAGTCGCAAATTAGGTCTCTAGAACTATTGTATATTTTACAAAAAAACAGTAGAATAGAAAGGTATAATTTTTAAAGAAGGAATGAAAACATTGAAATCTATTAAACGTTTTGCCCTCTCTGCTATGGGAGTGGCTATGCTACTCGTCTTGACAGGCTGTGTCCAAATAGACAAAGCAACAGGACAACCCACAGGATTAATTTGGAATACTATCGGAGCACCTATGGCTGAAGCCATCAAATACTTCGCTACTGATAAAGGTCTAGGCTTTGGTGTGGCTATCATTATCGTAACCATTATCGTGCGCTTGATTATCCTCCCACTTGGTATCTACCAATCATGGAAGGCAACGCTTCACTCTGAAAAGATGAATGCCCTCAAACACGTGCTCGAACCACATCAAACACGCCTCAAAGAAGCTACAACTCAAGAAGAAAAGCTAGAGGCTCAACAAGCTCTCTGGGATACTCAGAAAGAACATGGCATCAGTGTGTTCGGTGGAGTAGGATGTTTCCCTATCCTCATTCAAATGCCTTTCTTCTCTGCTATCTACTTTGCAGCCCAATACACTGATGGTGTAGCTAGCTCTACTTTCTTGGGTATCAATCTTGGTTCCCCAAGTATGATCCTTGTCGCCTTCGCTGGTATCCTCTACTATCTCCAATCACTTCTCTCACTTCATGGAGTAGAAGACGAGATGCAAAGAGAACAGCTCAAGAAAATGATTTACATGAGCCCACTCATGATTGTCGTCTTCTCCTTCTTCGCACCAGCCAGTGTGACCCTTTACTGGGTTGTCGGTGGTTTCATGATGATTCTCCAACAGTTCATCGTTAACTATGTTGTTCGTCCAAAACTTCGCAAAAAAGTTCGTGAAGAATTTGCCAAAAATCCACCAAAAGCAAGTTCATTTTCAACTGGAGGCGGACGCAAAGATGTCACTCCAAACCAAGCAACTGCTATCATGACCAATAAGAAACATAAAAAACGCAATGCTGGAAAACAACATTCTAGAAAATAAGAAAAAAGCTTAGCTGAAAGGCTAGGCTTTTTATGCATCACAAAAGCCCGATGTCTCCATCAGGCTTCTTTTTTTATCCATGAACACGTTTCATGTAGTCTTGGTAACTTTCTGTATCCATCAATTTCTTGGCATTCTTGACACGGTCTGCTGTTGGAGGTTTGACCCCTTCAAGTGAGTATGGAATTCCAAGTTCACGCCACTTGAACTCACCCATCGTGTGATAAGGCAAGATTTCAAACTTGTCAACGTTTTTGAGGGTTTTGACGAATTTGCCGAGTTCAATCAAATCCTCATCTCTATCTGTCAAGCCTGGAACCAGCACATGGCGAATCCACACAGGTTTCCCGATATCTGATAGATATTTTGCACAGGCCAAGATGTTTTTATTGGTTTGACTTGTGACAATCTTGTGCTGTTCTTCATTGATCTCCTTGATATCCAAGAGAACCAAATCTGTCACAGCCATGAGTTTATTAAACTTTTCGAGATAACGTGGTTTATTACGGAACGGAAGGGCACAGGTATCCAAGGTACAGTGGATTCCTTTTTCCTTGGCCTTGGTAAAGAGGGCAATTAGGAAATCAATCTGTAAGAGGGCTTCTCCACCACTAACAGTGATTCCTCCCTTGTCTCCCCAGAAACCACGGTAGCGAAGGGCTTCTGTCAAGACATCGTCTACTGTCCGTTCGCGTGATTTATTGGTCTCCATAGCCCATGTATCGGGGTTATGACAGTACTGGCAACGCATGTGACAGCCCTGCAAAAAGACAATAAACCGAATCCCAGGGCCATCTACCGCCCCAAAACTCTCTGTCGAATGCACCATTCCTGTCACTTGTCCATAGTCAATTGTTTCTTCAGACATATCGTCACCTTCCTTGAAACCGTTTTATAGTTTTATTATATCACGAGTAAGGTGAAAAACAAGGTTTTTTTGTCTATTTTTTAGAAAGCAATCTGTTTTTCACTTTCATTTTCAATTTCTTTTAATGATCCGATTCAAAGTCAAAACCATACAAGGTTGCAAAATAGTCCTCAGGGCGCTCTGCACGGCGGATTTGGCGGGCTTTTCCTTCTTCGGTATAAAGGATTTCTGCCGAGCGTAGTTTGGCATTGTACTGGTAACCCATGGAGAATCCATGTGCACCTGTATCATGAATCACCAGCAAATCACCGATTTCTGTATAAGGTAGTTCGCGGTTCACTGCAAATTTATCATTGTTTTCACAGAGTGAACCGACCACGTCTACCACTTCAACAGGTCCATCTGGATGAGTCAGATTGGTGATATGGTGGTAGGCTCCATACATGGCTGGGCGCATGAGGTTGACTGCTGATGCATCCACGCCCAGATAGGTACGGTAGGTTTTTTTCTTATGAGTGACTCTTGTGACCAAAGCTCCGTGAGGCGCCAACATAAAGCGACCTAATTCAGTAAAAATCTTGACCTGACCAAGTCCTGCAGGTGTGAGGACTTCCTCATAAACCTTACG
>CABTWF010000061.1:0-3507 GCA_902488495.1 uncultured Streptococcus sp.
AGTTCAGACGTGTGCTTTTCCGATCTGAAAAATGCTGGCGCAACTCTTCGAGAGAATCCAACCACTTTCCATTCTTCAGACCTGACTGATAGTGCTCTATCAAGTATCGACATTCAAAGCCAATACTCTCAAGCAAGCGTTTCTGAACCAAATTCTCCACTGACTCTAAGGACTTATCAAGCTGGGTTACAAGTTCCTCCAGGCGATAAGCCTGCTGGGTTAGATTTTCGAGAGCTAGCAGCATTTTTTGAGCTTCATCCAAGATCACCAAACGGTTGTCGACAAACTCTGGATTGTCTTCCAAACGAGTGACCAGATAGGCATGATTAGTCAAGAGAACGCGACTGGTCTTGGCCTTTTCCTGCCCTCGTTTCCAAAAATCCTCTGTAGCAAATAAACTTTTCTTTGAAAGCTTACCATCGTGGACTAGTTCCGGCAGAAAGTGCTGGTAGCGATAAAGCTGCCCGATTTCGTCCAAGTCACCAGTCTCTGTCTCTGTTAACCAGATGAGCAGTTGCATTTTAAAACGTGTGAAAAGGCGATTGGACTCCGGTCGATGGAGGACTCGGTGAAAGGCATCCAATTTCAAGTAATTTTGAGGCCCCTTGAGACTATGAATCTCCAGATGGAAGACCTCTTTTAAGCGCTGACCTTCTTCTTGCATGATTTGATTTTGAAGAATTTTGGTCGGAACACTCACTAGGATACCTGTTTGACTCTCCAAGTTCAAAGCAGGGAGGAGATAACCATAAGTCTTGCCCAGTCCCGTTTGAGCTTGGATAAAGGATGTCTGGTGTTCTTCCAATAATTGCTCAATCTTCTCCGCAAAATCCAGCTGTTGCGGACGGTCCTCCAGCCCCAATAAAGAAATATTTTTAGCAAAATCTTTGGATAACTTTCGTGGGACTAAGCCTTTGCTTTCCTTTCTCAGGAAAAGCCCATGAAGTTCCATCAAGTCTGGCGAAGACAAGAGAGATTGTTGCTGATAGACCTCTTCAATCACCAGATAACTTTCATAGAGAAGGTTGGCTGCAAGGTCTAACAAGCTTTCTAAAAGCCCTTTAGGTAGCTCAAAAAGTTTTTGACGCATGTAGAGCAAGAGTTCAGCTGTTGCCTGAGCATCTGACAGGGCAGTATGGGCATGTTCCAGCTCAATGCCCAGCTCTTGACAAAGGATACCTAAGTTATACTTTTCAAACTGCGGATACAAAACTTGGGCAAGCTCAACTGTATCCACTCGCGGTGTGCGCAATTCATATCCTTCAAAAAAGAGAAATTCCGCAAGAAGGTTGGCATCAAACTGTACATTGTGCGCAACAAAAATACCGTCCTTAACCAATTCAAAAATTTTTCCGGCCACCTGAGAAAACTCTGGTGCCGCAGCCAAACGCTGATCGGTCAGACCCGTTAATTCTTTGATATGAGAATCCAAGGGTTCATGGGGATTGACATCAGTCGCATACTGATCGATGATTTCACCATTCTCAATCACCACAATGCCTACTTGAATAATTTTTGCCTTGCTTCCGGTGCTGGTCGCCTCTAAATCAACGACCACATACCGATCATTTCTTGCATTCATCATTAAAAATTATATCAAAAAAAGCATGATTTGACACCCCTCAACTTTGATAACAATCTCGCTTTCCTTGCGAGTTTGAGTAAAAACCCAGACCTTAAAAGTGAGAATTTCACGCAAGTTCAGCAGTTGGTCGCTAGTTCTGAGGTATTTGAAAACCTTATCAACAAAGCTACATCAACATAAAAAGGCAACCAAGGTATTAGCTGCCTTTTTGAGATATTTTTTTCATTGTTTTCGGAAGAGCCTTGCTAATTTCTGTTGGCAAGACAAGGTAGTTTTCTTGAGCAAGTTCTTGCGAGATAGCTGAATGAAGGTGGGTTGCTACCACTACCCTCTCATAGAGACTGGCTTGGTCAAACTGACCTGCAAAACCTGCAATCATCCCAGCAAGTGTATCTCCCATTCCACCAGTTGCTTGATAGGGGCCTCCAACTTCTAACTGATAATATTCAGGCTGACCGACTTGCCAGATACGAGTTGCCGGACCTTTCTCAACTAGAATCGTTCCTTGAGGAAAAGCTGAAAGAGCCCAAGCAGTCGCCTCTGTATTTTGATGGTCAAGAACTATACCAGACAGTCTTTCCCATTCCTTTTGGTGGGGAGTTAGGATGAGCTGACTGGAAGGAAATGGTAACTGGCCTTTTGCTAAGATGCCCAAAGCACCACCATCTACAATCAAAATCTGGTCTTTTCTGAGACTGTCAAAGACCCGTTTTACGAGTTCTTCTCCAAATGCATCCTCTCGCAAACCCGGACCTATCAAGATAACTTCTGCCTTTTCCAACTGCTCTTTTAACAATTGCTGGTCTTGAAGAGAAAATGCCATGGCCTCAGGTAAATGACTGTGCAGAGCCGGAATATTCTCCGTATCCGTCCCAACAGTCACCAAACCAGCGCCACTTTTAACTGCTGCAATAGCTGACATGATAATTGCTCCCCCATAAGGATAGGTCCCTCCTAGCAAGAGCAGACGCCCGTAATCTCCCTTATGGCTGTGACGAGAACGTTCAATAATGACTTTTTCTAATAAATCTTGATCAATCACTTTCATCGTTTTTCCCTCTCTATTCATTATACTATAAAGTTTATTGACCTTGCATCTTAAACATAAATCTCTTCCTTCATATAGAAAAAGAGGGGACAAAGCCCCTCTACGAAATATCTCTTTTTTCAAAGTCAATTAATTTCTTTTTTACTTTTTGCGACAAAGATAGCAGATAGAGCTAGTCCAACACTTGCCAAGAAAATAGCTGTTTCTGACTGTTTCTCACCAGTTTCTGGCAATCTCTTGTCTTCTTTGGCAATTTGAACTGGTGCTCCTGAAGTCTGAGTTTTTTCTAACGAACTTAGCTTGAACTCTAGTTTCTCTACTGTCGGTGCTGCTTGGTCGCCTACTGTCGATAATGGACCTGTGTATTCTGGAAGCTCATGTACCAGTGCCATAACAGCATTGACACCGCCCTTGAACTCAGGTTTCTCTACTGTTGGAGCTACTTGGTCGCCTACTGTTGCTAATGCGCCTGTGTACTCTGGAAGCTCATGTACCAAGGCTTCAACTGCATTGACACCACCCTTGAACTCAGGTTTCTCTACTGTTGGAGCAGCTTGGTCACCTACTGTTGCTAATGCGCCTGTGTACTCTGGAAGTTCATGTACTAGGGCTTCAACTGCATTGACACCACCTGTGAATTCAGGAACCTCAAGAACGGGTGCAGGCTCTTCGCCCTTACTTGACTGAACAGGTTCTTCTGTTAATTCTTGATGGAAGCTTGCCAATTCATAAAACTCAGCCTTGCCGCCTTCCCAGACCAATTTGACGTCTAGAAGAGAGCCGCCATTTCGGATAGCAAAAGTTTGGAGACTAGATGTAATGGCACCGAGGTCTGTCCAACTGTCTTGACCATCCTTGAGTGTTCTAGCAAGAA
>CABTWF010000062.1:0-3444 GCA_902488495.1 uncultured Streptococcus sp.
GAATCTTGCACAACTGCAAAACGAGGCAGTTTTTGTTTCTGATAAGGAAATCGTAAGATTTCCAAGAGATTTCCTTGACCATAGGGAAATTCTTTGACCTGAAAATAAAGCTTACCACGTAGGTCCTGATGCAAAAGATATTTGAGTCTCAGAACTTGTTTTTTGAGATCCAGTTCCCAAGCATAGAAACCCATATTTTGGCTAAAATAGAGAAATCCCCTTTGCAGTTGTGTTAATCGCTCCTTTAACCAGAGTTTTTCTCCCAGTAGCCAAATAACTTTGTAGCCCTGGCTGCGGTAGCCTTGACTTCTGTCGCCTAAAAGCTTTTGAGACAAGGGACTGCACTGAACCTCCAGAGCTAGTTTCCCATTGACGAGAACATCCGCAATCTGCTGGATCTCAGGCAGACTATATTCTAAGGCAACCTGACAGTCTTTCTTGGCCCAGTGATAAAGGGCCTCTTTGTTGCCCAAGTGTTCTGGACTTTCATTTTCAAAAATAGCCATACAATCTCTTAACCTTTCATGGGCAAAATGCGTCCGAATACTCTGTCCTTGGCGTAATCGTAGTCCACCACCACAGCTTGGACAAGTATAAGCTTGCTTGGTCACATATTTTTCGAGGGCATTCACCAAATTCCCCTTGGCATCTCTGGCTACAAACATGGTCTACCTCCTTTTCTCATTTATTCGAAAAAGAAATAAAAAAGACTGGAATCCCAGCCTTTCATGATATTATTTCTTATCTTTTTTGTCTCTTAGAATATTTTTTTAGCATGGGAATGAGATTGGGAATCTGCTCACTTCTAATGACCAGCACGCCGTATTCCTGGCAGCGATTGGCATAAGCTGGATTGATTTTCCCCGTACAGACAATTAGCTTGAGGCAACTCTCCCCAGCAAAATGATTGGCGTAGACTTCTAGTTCATTGATGGCTTCAACTGATAAATCTGTCATCTTGCAAGAGATAAAGGTAATCGAGCGTCCCTTTCTCAGAATAACATCAATTTCATTTTGAACATTGTCTGCCTCTGGAAAGATGCCATTCCAATCAATCTCACCACCTATCATGCACTCATCAAACAGCTGAGATTCAAGCGCCAAGAGATAGAGATATACCTCTAAAATATGTCCCTTGTTGCGGCAAAAAACTTGAGCTTCTTGACTTGGAAAGCTGTAGGCTACTCGTTTCTTGTCCTCGCTTTCAATACAAAGCATCCCTGCTTCCACAAGTAAAGGAATAAGGGATTTTGGATAGAGGTAATACTTGCCGTTGTTTTCCAGTTTCTTTTCGGTTTCAGCATGCAGGTCATTAGTCTTAGCTAGAGAAAAAAATTGGGTCACCTGATACCAGTGGGCAGGGTTGGCAATGGCAGAGCTGGCTAGTTTTTTGATGGCTGCAATTTGCTTAACTGAGTGGATAGGGCGTTTTGATTTGAGCATTTTTCCACCACGTAAAGCTATCAGCTGTTGGATGCTTAGGGTTGGAATGTCCATGTCTTCTTTTTCTAACTGACCGGCTACCCACTTGTATTGTTTTCCTCGCTCGACATCCATGGCAACGATGGGGAGGTGGCGATTCAAGCCGTATTGATAGAGGGATATGGCTAGTAGCGAATCCCCACCAAAAACATCAAGAAGAACCTGGCCATAGCTTGCTAGACAATAATCTAACTGATCTGTTAATTGTTCTAAAGTTAGCTGACGAAAGGTCACTCGTTGGATATGGTGCACCTCATCAAGAATAAACTGACGGAGGGAGACTTTCTCTTCATTGCTTATTTTTGTCAAAGAAAGAAAGAGAATCTCGTCACAATCACTGATAAAGGCTTGGTAGACATTCTTTTCCAATACATGCCGATCATACAATTCCACCAAAAGACTCGTCATTCGACCACCTCCATCATAAAGACTTTCTTGCGCTGAGAGTATCAGCAATACAGTTCTACTACTCAGATTTCCTACTTCTAGTATAGCATAAAATCCTGCTCGCCCCAATCAACCAACGCAAACAAAAACGAATAGAAACCTTGCAAATCGGTTACTATTCGCTTGTATATGTTTGATTTACTTGATTTTTTTAGCTAACATAGTCGCAAAGCGTAGTTGAATACGATTGCCATTTTCATCACGACGGTGCAAATGTCCTGGATTTTCATTGTACTTAATTAATTCCCAATCCTTGTAGTAGTCCGCCAACTCCCCTTCTTTAAAGGTGAATGGGAAATTGACTGAGCAAGGATAATCCTCTGTATCCATAGCACAGACGATAAGGTTATAGCCACCGACCGTGGTGTGCTCCTGCATATTTTGGATAATAGCTGGAATGCGGTCCGCTTGTAGGAACATCAGAACAACTGTCGATACGATGAAATCATAGTCTTGGCTAATGCTGGCCGAATTGATATCGTATAGTCCTACAGGCATGTCTAGATCCTCTTGTTCCACAATGCTTTGCAAGATTTCAAGGGACAATTCATTCTGATCCACAGCTGTCACATCAAAACCATTCTGTGCGAGAAAGAGAGAGTTACGCCCCTGACCACAACCCAAATCCAAGGCTCTTCCTGGTTTCACTGTCTGCATAGCCTCTAGGACCTCTGAATGGACTGGATTGGTATTGTATTTCTTAGGGAAATAATCCTCAGGTTTACAATAAAATTCCAAATACCACTCTACATCGTCTGTTGCAGCCTCTACTCGGTGCCAGGCTTGCGGTTGTGCCATAGGGTTGTCTGCTCCTGCCTCAAAGAGGTGCTCAGCTAGAACCTCACCATCTTCGGTTAATTCAATAAACTTGAGTACCCCTTTCAAGACAGTAATTTTTCCCCAAGTGCCGACCTTGGTATTGTGCTTTTGCTGAACTGCTTCAGGCATGGTCTGTTTATTCCACAAGGGCATCCGTTTATAGGCAATTAGTTTTTCCATTTTACTTCCTCTTCTTAACGCTGGTTGACAGCTTTCATCACACGCGCGATGTCGCGGTTTTGTTCACGTCGCTTGATCGACTCCCGTTTGTCATAGTCATGTTTCCCTTTAGCAAGTCCTAAAAGGAGTTTAGCGTAGCCATCTTTGATATAGACTTTGAGGGGAACTAGGGTCATTCCTGTTCCTTTGGTTTCCTGTTCCAGTTTTTGAATTTGCTTCTTATGGAGCAGGAGTTTGCGACGGCGTTCAGGTTCCTGGTTCCAGATATTCCCCTCTTCGTAAGGGGCGATATGAACATTGCTCAGCCAGACTTCCCCATTTTTTACTTGGGCAAAGCCGTCCTTGAGATTGATTCGAGCAGCTCGAACGCTCTTGATTTCAGTTCCGGTCAGGACCATTCCTGCCTCTAGCGTATCTACGATTGTATAGTCGTGGTGCGCCTTTTTATTTTGTGCGACGACCTTTCCCTCGCCCTTTGCCATGCTTGGCTCCTTTCTTAGCTACTTCCTTGTAAAA
>CABTWF010000063.1:0-3383 GCA_902488495.1 uncultured Streptococcus sp.
AAATCCTCCTTTGTGGTTTTGGCGGTAATTAGAGATTTTTACCTCCCACAAGTATGCTTTACACATACCTTTCTATTATACACTATTTATCTAAAAAAGCAAGAGAAAAATTACTTTTTTAATCGACATAATCGCCACCTTCAAAGCCATAGTACTCTTCCAAACTGAGACCACTTGCAGCAATTTCTTTGGCCTCTTTTCCGACGTAGCGAAGATGCCACTCTTCCGCCATATAGCCAGTCTCTTTTTCCTTGCCTTTGAGATAGCGAACAACAAAGCCATAGTCAGCTGCATGATCCAAGAGCCACTGGGCCGCCTTCTCCTCTGTCACTAACTCTCCGTTAGTCCCAATCAAATCAAAAGCAAGACCTGTTTGGTGTTCACTATAACCTGGGCGAGCTGAGTAGCGATCAGCAGCTTCCTTACCATCTTGATTCACATAGTCTTGATAAAGTTTGGTTTGAGTTTCATAACTTCTAAAACCACTGTAGTGATCGCTGATTGGGTAGCCAGCTGCTTGCATTGCTGCAATGAGCTTCAGCAACTCTGCTTTAGCTGTTGGATTTTCTCCTGGATTATAGTCTTTTGACAAAGGATAGTGCTTATTAGCTATGACGATTTCATCGTACTTCCCTTGAATACTATAGTAGTCTCCCTTATTGACAACTTCTGCCTTCTTCTGACTAGAGGCTTGAGATTTGCTCCCCACAGTTCCTTCAGGTTGACTAGTTTGTTCCGTTTTTTGAGTGTTTTCTTCATTTTTAGGTTTTTCTTGAGAACATGCTGCTAGGGTTACTGCCAGCAAACCAGATAAAACGATGTATCTTTTTTTCATTTTTTCTTCCTCTCTTATACCAAATGCTTCTCTAATTCATCGGATAAGGCTTTAATCATTTGTTCCAACTCATGGGATTTCACTTGGCAATCTTCTGCCGCCATTTCTTCCCATGGCACCCACCAGACTGGACCACGGCCATTTAATCCATGACCCCTCATATCACCTGATCGTCTTGGAAAGAGGTGCCAGTGAGCGTGGGCATCTCCATTTCCTAGGAGTTCAATATTCATCTTTTCAGCTTTAAACGTTTTGGCAACAGCTTCTTGGACCAAACTCATTTCCTCTAGAAAACGAAGTTTTTCAGAAGTCTCCATATGGTGGAGTTCTGTGACATGCTCTTTTGCTAAAAACAAGGTATAGCCCTTAAAGTATTGGTGGTCTCCAATGACAACATAGCCTGTTTTTAGTTCTTTTACAAAGTAGGGATTTTCCCCTGCCTTGATCCATTCAATTCTTTGACAAATCAAGCACATATTAGTCTACCAATGCACTCTTGAGATAAACATCAACCATACGCTCAGTCGCCACTACTGAATCAATGTGTGTTCGTTCGTAAGAGTGACTGGACTCAATACCCGCTCCAAGGAGGGCATGTTTGACCTCTGCTCCTGCTGACATAGCTGCCGAAGCGTCCGATCCGTAAAATGGATAGATGTCGAGCTTAAATGGAATATCTTGCTCCTTCGCCAAAGCTACCAAGTGTTGACGGAAGTCATAGTGATAGGGACCTGAAGCGTCCTTGACACAGATAGACACTGTATATTCATCCGTCTGCTGGTCATCGCCCATAGCTCCCATATCCACAGCTAGATATTCCACTACCTGAGCTGGAATATTGGAGTTGGCACCGTGACCCACCTCTTCAAAGACTGAAAAAGCAAAATGAGTTGTTACTGGTAATTCAATCCCCTCTTCCTTATAAACACGAAGAAGATTGAGCAAAATTGCTGCGCTGACCTTGTCATCCAAGTGGCGAGACTTGATAAAACCAGTCTCTGTCACGACAGTTCGCGGGTCAAAACTGATAAAGTCGCCGACTTCGATGCCCAAGGCGCGCGTTTCTTTTTCATTGCTTACTTTTGCGTCCAAACGCACTTCCATATTGTCCTGTGTGCGTTCAGCAGTTCCCGCATCTTTGTAGACATGGCAAGAAGTCTGGTGGATGAGGATGGTCCCAGATACCGTTTTACCTGTGCTAGCCACATGAACGGTACAGTTTTCTCCCTCAATCATGTTCCAAGGGAAACCACCGATACGATCCAATTTGAGACGGCCATCCGGTTTGACTGCACGAACAATAGCACCTAGCGTATCCACATGGGCAGTCACATAACGTTGTTGCTCATCATTTTGACCTTTAATGGTCACATTGACACCGCCCTTAGCTGTACGAACAGGCTGGTACCCAAGTTTCTCTAAAGTATGGACTAGGTAGTCTGAAATCTCACGAGTAAAGCCTGTTGGAGATGCAATTGCGGTTAGTTCTTTGATATAGTTTATAGTCTGATTCATTTCTTCACCTCTTTCCTACCATTATAACATTTTTCTAGTCAGACTCCTTCTCAAAAGGAGAAAAACTGTGTTTAGTTGCTTTCACTATAGATCCATGTTATAATACAAATACTTTGATTATGAAAGGAAAGTAACAAATATGAAATCATACTTTAAAGTATCACTAGCCCTTGTGGCTTCACTTGTTCTCCTGCTCGGATGTTCCAAACAAGCATCAACAACTGCTAGCAGCAGTTCTAAAGGAGACACAACAACTCAGTCAAGTGAGAGCAAACAAAGTACTGAACAATCATCTGAAAAGAAAGAAACAACTAAAACACATACCTTTGTAAACAAAAATAATTCTGGAATCACTTCTACCTTGGTTTATACTGTAGAGGGGGACAATGTTATCAAGCAATCAGCTAATAACATTGCTGATCCTGAAATCCTTGGTGCAACTCCAGAAGATGTCAAGAGTTTTATTGAAGAAAAGTACAAAGGTTATAATGGACTCAAAGGTGTTAAACAAACGATTGAAATCAAAGATGGAAAAGTTGTTCAAGATCTAGAAGTTGATTTCTCAGTTGCAAGCATTAGCGAACTTAGAAAAGCACTTCCTGAAGAATATTCTGGTATCGGCAATCGTGTCAGTTTCTCAAACTCAAAAAAAGCACTGGAAAAAATGGGATTCACAGAAAAGACGAACTAATCTCCCAAAATTTCATATAGACTAGTGTAGGTCCACCCCAAAAGTTAGACACAACTCTGACTCTTGGGGTATTTTATTACATCCCTAAGCGATGAGTTCAATAGATTCTCCCAAAGTGCATTTAAAACTTCCCACTTTTCAATCCATACGATAAAAGTTTTTTGAAATAGATCGAGACAAAACTTTAATCGTTAGACTAATTTCTATTCGTTGTCATGTCAAGTCAGATGAGTAGGGAGGTCTAGTTGATTTTGTAGTAGAATCATGTTATAATACAAAATACTTTGATTATGAAAGGAAAGTGAAAAATATGAAATCATACTTTAAAGTATCACTAGCCCT
>CABTWF010000064.1:0-3352 GCA_902488495.1 uncultured Streptococcus sp.
CTTCCTGAAAACTACGACCGCGAAGAATTCGACCGCATCTTGAAAGCTGCTGAGCAAATCAAGTCAGACAGCGATGTCTTGGTTGTGATCGGTATCGGTGGATCTTACCTTGGTGCCAAAGCAGCTATCGACTTCTTGAACCACCACTTTGCAAACTTGCAAACAAAAGAAGAACGCAAAGCTCCACAAATCCTTTACGCAGGGAACTCAATCTCATCTACTTACCTTGCTGACTTGGTAGAGTACGTAGCTGACAAAGACTTTTCAGTAAACGTGATTTCTAAATCAGGTACAACGACAGAACCAGCTATCGCTTTCCGTGTCTTCAAAGAACTCTTGGTTAAGAAATACGGTCAAGAAGAAGCTAACAAACGTATCTATGCAACAACTGACCGCCAAAAAGGTGCTGTTAAGGTTGAAGCAGATGCCAACGGTTGGGAAACATTTGTGGTTCCAGATGACATCGGTGGACGCTTCTCAGTATTGACAGCAGTTGGATTGCTTCCAATCGCAGCATCAGGTGCAGACATCAAAGCCCTTATGGAAGGTGCGAATGCAGCTCGTAAAGACTACACTTCAGACAAACTTTCAGAAAATGAAGCTTATCAATACGCAGCCGTTCGTAACATCCTTTACCGTAAAGGTTATGCAACTGAAATCTTGGTAAACTACGAGCCATCACTTCAATACTTCTCAGAATGGTGGAAACAATTGGCTGGTGAATCAGAAGGGAAAGACCAAAAAGGGATTTACCCAACTTCAGCAAACTTCTCAACTGACTTGCACTCACTTGGTCAATTTATCCAAGAAGGAACTCGTATCATGTTCGAAACAGTTGTCCGTGTTGACAAACCACGTAAGAACGTGATCATTCCTACTTTGGAAGAAGACCTTGACGGACTTGGTTACCTTCAAGGAAAAGACGTTGACTTTGTAAACAAAAAAGCGACTGACGGTGTTCTTCTTGCCCACACTGACGGTGATGTGCCAAACATGTACGTAACTCTTCCAGAGCAAGACGCTTTCACTCTTGGTTACACTATCTACTTCTTCGAATTGGCAATTGCCCTTTCAGGTTACTTGAATGCCATCAACCCATTTGACCAACCAGGTGTTGAAGCCTACAAACGTAACATGTTTGCCCTTCTTGGAAAACCAGGATTTGAAGAATTGAGCAAAGAGCTTAATGCACGTCTATAATAGAAGAAAAGAGTGGCTTGTCCACTCTTTTTTACTCTCTTTATTCGTAGACATTGGACTCAGGCGAGACTTGTGATATAATATAGAAAGCAAAAAGGCAGACGCCTAGAGACTTTATAGGAGAAACTATGTCAAAAGATATCCGCGTACGCTACGCACCAAGTCCAACAGGACTACTACACATCGGAAATGCCCGTACAGCATTGTTTAACTACCTTTACGCACGCCATCATGGTGGAACTTTTATCATTCGTATCGAAGATACTGACCGTAAACGCCATGTTGAGGATGGAGAACGCTCACAGCTTGAAAATCTTCGCTGGTTGGGCATGGATTGGGATGAAAGCCCAGAAACTCATGAAAACTACCGCCAGTCTGAGCGTTTGGAACTCTATCAAAAATACATCGACCAATTGCTAGCTGAAGGAAAAGCCTACAAATCTTACGTCACAGAAGAAGAGTTGGCGGCTGAGCGTGAACGCCAAGAAGCAGCTGGCGAAACACCACGTTACATCAATGAATACCTTGGTATGAGCGAAGAAGAAAAAGCAACTTACATCGCAGAACGTGAAGCAGCCGGTATCATCCCAACTGTTCGTTTGGCTGTTAACGAGTCTGGTATCTACAAATGGCATGATATGGTCAAAGGTGATATCGAGTTTGAAGGTGGCAACATCGGTGGTGACTGGGTTATCCAAAAGAAAGATGGTTACCCAACATACAATTTTGCCGTTGTGATCGATGACCACGATATGCAAATCTCTCACGTTATCCGCGGTGATGACCATATTGCTAATACGCCAAAACAACTCATGGTCTATGAAGCGCTTGGTTGGGAAGCACCAGAGTTTGGTCACATGACTTTGATCATCAACTCTGAAACGGGTAAAAAATTGTCTAAACGTGACACCAATACCCTTCAGTTTATAGAAGACTACCGTAAAAAAGGCTATTTGCCAGAAGCAGTCTTTAACTTTATCGCCCTTCTTGGTTGGAATCCAGGTGGCGAAGATGAAATTTTCTCTCGTGAGGAATTGATTAAACTCTTTGATGAAAACCGCCTCAGCAAGTCTCCAGCTGCATTTGATCAGAAGAAACTAGACTGGATGAGCAACGACTATATCAAGAGAGCTGACTTGACAACCATCTTTGAAATGGCCAAACCATACTTAGAAGAAGCAGGACGTTTGACTGATAAATCTGAAAAAATGGTAGAACTCTACAAGCCACAAATGAAGTCAGTAGACGAGATTGTTCCACTGACAGACCTTTTCTTCTCAGATTTCCCAGAGTTGACAGACGCTGAGCGCGAGGTCATGGCAGGAGAAACCGTTCCGGTTGTTCTAGAAGCCTTCAAAGCGAAACTAGAAGCAATGACAGACGAGGAATTTGTGACAGAAAACATCTTCCCACAAATCAAAGCAGTTCAAAAAGAAACAGGTATTAAAGGGAAAAACCTCTTCATGCCGATTCGTATTGCTGTATCAGGTGAAATGCATGGACCAGAATTACCAGACACCATTTTCTTACTCGGACGTGAAAAGTCAATCCAGCATATCGATAATATGCTGAAAGAGATCTCCAAATAAAAAGGACTTCCGATGGATACATGGGAAAAGATGTATGAAGAAGCACGAACCTTATTCAATCCCCATGAAGTTTCTGACTTTGTTTATGCTAACCATGTTGTTGCTGCGGTAGAAGCAGAAGATGGTCAGATCTTCACAGGATTTTGTATGGAGGGCACTTGTGGCGTTTTTCATCTCTGTGCAGAACGAGCAGCTCTCTTCAATATGTATCAATTTTCAGGACAAACTAAAGTTAAGAAAATCCTCGCCTTCCGAGATAAACCTCCCTACGGAGAAGGATCAGGTATGCCCTGTGGCGCTTGCAGAGAATTTCTCTTAGAATTGAATGCTGAAAATAAAGAAGCAGAGTTCATGATGAACTACGAAACAAGAAAAACAATTAAGGTTGCTGAATTAATCCCTTACTGGTGGGGAGAGGAACGTGCGACTAATTGGCAAGATAAATAAAGGGAGTCAGTTTAACTGGCTCTTTTCCCTAATCTTTTCAGAATTTCGATAAAGAGGAAAAAAAGTTCTTGACAAAGGTAAAAAAGTAGGTATAATAGAAAGAGTTGAAAAGCTCA
>CABTWF010000065.1:0-3301 GCA_902488495.1 uncultured Streptococcus sp.
ACTGGAGTTCAGACGTGTGCTCTTCCGATCTGGTTTCTTCTTGGCAGAAACCCATTGGCTTTGGTAGAGATAAAAGTCATTTTTTGGAATACCGGCTGTATCTACGATACCAAAATAAGAGCTCTTAACGGGAGTTTGGTTTTGGTTGTGCCATGGTGTAGGTTCACCGATATAGTCCGTACCTGTCCAGATAAACTGTCCAGCATAGCCAGCGTTGTCACGGTCAAAGGTCCATGAAGCGGTTGCCGTTTTACCCCAGCCAACTCGGTCATTACCATAGTCAGACTGTTCGTAATGACGCTCAGGTCCGTTACTATGTTTCAATTCCTGTTCAGGGCGATAGTAACTTCCACGTGTACGGGTAGCTGAAGATGTTTCAGAACCGTAAATCAACCAGTTTGGATGTTTCGCACGAAGTTTCTTGTAGTTATCTTCTGAATAGTTGAATCCAACCGCATCCAGTTCATTAGCAATTTTCTCATGATCACCGCTACCATCACCAAAGCGGAACTTATCTGCTCCCATGGTAACATAACGTGTAGTATCAACATCTTTAATCACTTTTACTAAGCGTTTAACCGTTGCAAGAGAGTGAGCATTACCGTTAGCTTCACCGATTTCATTCCCTATAGACCACATGAAGACAGCTGGGTTGTTTTTATCTCTTTCGACCATGGTACGAAGATCATAGTCAGACCATTTTTCACCTTTTCTAGCTTCTGGGTGAGTAGCGTCTTTTTCAAAGAAACGTCCGTAGTCATAAGGTTTCTTGCCATTATACCACGTATCAAAGGCCTCTTCCTGAACGAGCAAACCAAGTTCTGCTGCGATTTGCAATGTCTGTGGACTTGCAGGGTTATGAGTTGTACGGATGGCGTTAACGCCCATCTCCTTCATTTGTTTGAGACGACGGTATTCTGCTTTATAATTTTCTTCTGCTCCAAGCGCTCCATGGTCATGGTGCAAGGAAACACCATGGAATTTAATGCGTTCACCATTCAAAGAGAAACCTTCATTTGGAGTCCAGTGATAGTAACGGTAACCAAACAAATCTTTCTTAGCATCAACCAATTGACCGTCACGGTAAACACGCGTAACCAGTTCATACAAGGCAGGTTTGTCATTTAAAACGGTCCAGAGTTTTGGTTGTTCAACTTCTAAAATCGCATCAAGACTTGTTGACTCATGTGCTTTCAAGGTACGGCTCGCTGTACGAACCAAGCCTGTTACAGCCTGACCACCACGTTCAACGATTTGATACTCTGCCACCAATTCATGGTCTTTATCATCTGTATTGACGATTTTGCTGGCTACATGCGTTTCAACCTTGCCGTGTTGCTGTTCTTTAAGTTTTGGTGTTAAGATGGTTGTCCCATTTTTCTCAACATGAACCTTATCTGTCACTTGCAAGGTCACATCACGGTAGATACCACTACCTGAGTACCAACGGCTACTTGGCTGTTTGTTAACCGCATGGACAGCAATCACATTCTCACGACCATCTTTGTGAAGGTATTTGGTGATATCGTATGAGAACTGGTTATAACCATTTGGATAATGCCCCACTAACTGGCCATTGACATAGACTTGAGAATCCATGTAGACACCATCAAAGGTGACACGAACATTTTTCTTGAGATCTTTTTCATCAAGTTTAAAGGTCTTGCGATACCAAGCTTCACCACCATTGAGCTGTCCACCCTCGTTTTGGGCAGGTGACTGATGGTCAAAATCGTTAAAGATACTCCAGTCGTGTGGGAGATCCAATTTTTGCCATGTTGATACGTCTGCATCTGATTTCACAGCTTCTTTAGGATTCGCATTGAGTTTAAAGTGCCAATTTTGATTAAAATTCACTTTTCTATCTTCAATCATTTGATTCACTTCTTCATTTGTCGCAGCTTTCAAATCTTCCTTGACAGGCTTTTCTTGACTTGAAGCTTGAGATTCTACCTTTGGAGCAGTTTCTTCAGGTTTTAGAGATGCTTTCTCCTCTTTTGGAGCTACAGGTTCCTCTTCTTTCTTCTCGGGTTTGCTTGCTTCAATTGGAGTGGCTTGACTTTGATCGACACTTGCAGCATCCTTGTGCTCTGCTACAGCTTGATTTTCTTTTTCCTCCACTGCCGGACTTTCCTCTTTTGCTTGTTCTACAGTGCGCGCAATAGGAGTTTCATCCGCAAAAACTGGTGATTCTCCAACAACACTTCCTCCAAATAGAACCGCACAGGTTCCAATCATGACAGAGCAAGCGCCTACGGCAAACTTACGAATGCTGTAGACTCTTTTACGATTCCAATGGCCTTTTTCCATAAAATCCTCCTTTAGTAACCGCTTCCATTTATTTGTAAGCGTATTACTTTTTCATAGCCTTTTACCCTTATTTTATAAAATAATATAGGAAATTTCAATACCCTAAACACAAAAAATCATATTTTTGATTGTTTTTTCTAAAATTTGTAGAAGATTCGAAAAAAGTGAATGTAGATTTAGAACAAAAACAAACAAATTTTTGACACTCAGTTAAATAGTATAAAAAAGTTCCTTTTGTAAGGAACTCCTTTTACTTATAATTAAAGATCCCCCCAGCCAACTTATCAGCCAGCTTGGGAAAAAGGATATAAAACTTATGGGCTAGGTTCAACAAAACTGGGAGATTGAGTTCCCGTTTGTTTTTTCCTATGATTTTGACAATCTTTCTAGCGACTGCATCTGGTTCTAAGAGAAAACGGTCAACCGACTTGAGGTAGGTCCCATCTGGGTCTGCCTGGTCAAAAAAGGCAGTACAAATCGGTCCTGGATTGACTGTTGTCACATAGATTCCATAGGGCATCAGTTCGAGGCGCAAAGCGTTTGAAAATCCAATAGCTGCAAACTTGGTCGCCGAATAGAGACTGGACTTGCTAGTCGCTATCAAACCTGCCATGCTGACGATATTGATGATATGTCCTTTTCTTCTTTCCTTCATACGAGCTCCAAGACGACGAGACAGATTCATCAGGGCAAAGGTATTGACCTCAAACATCTGGTGAATGTCTTTGTCAGAAATCTGGTCGAAATCTTCAAAAATTCCATATCCAGCATTGTTAATCAAGGCATCAATCATGCCATAACGGAGATAGAGGTCAGCGACCAGAGCTTCTAGGGCTTTATCATCAGTAATATCGATTTCAATCCATTCCACATTAGGATGATTCCCGTAGAGTTGAGCTAATTTTTCCTTGTTTCTACCTAGTAAGATGAGTTGGTCATTTGGCAAGAGTTTGACTATTTCTTGGGCTAAGCCACCGCTTGCTCCAGTGAT
>CABTWF010000066.1:0-3083 GCA_902488495.1 uncultured Streptococcus sp.
GACGAAGAAGTCGCACGCTACATGGAAAAAATCCAAGCATCACTCGAAGAGAAAGTCAATGCAGAAGTGCGTTAATAGTCTAAAATCCATCCCTGGGGTGGATTTTTAGTTTCAAAAGGACAGTTCAGAAGAGAAAAGCGATAGTTGAGGAGGAAGCCATCTCAGAAAGTATTTAATGAGTTATACTAAAGCTATCGCTGAAGCACTTAAATTTATTAGAGATAGGATACTTTTGCTACTTATAATCCGATAAAATGGACATAAATCGTTGTAAAGGCTATCAAAAAGGAGTATAATAAGTGCAACATATTTCGGAGGTGGAAAATGCTAGAAGTAAGAAATCTAGAGAAAAGTTTCGGTTCCAAGCAAGTCTTGTTTGGTGTCGATTTTCAGGCAAGTCCAGGACGAATTTTGGGACTGGTCGGGAAGAATGGTGCTGGGAAAACAACGATTTTCCACAGTATGTTGAAATTTTTAGAGTATCAAGGAGAGATCAGTCTGGATGGGCAGGAAATTCGTCAGGAAACCTATGCTCGGATTGGCTATCTGCCTGAGGAACGCAGTCTCATGCCCAAGTTGACAGTCCTTGAACAAGTTCGCTACTTGGCGACTCTAAAAGGCATGGATGCTAAAGAAGTCAAGGAAAAACTCCCTCAATGGATGGAAAAATTGGAAGTAAAGGGCAAATTGACCGACAAAATCAAGAGCCTCTCCAAAGGGAATCAACAGAAAATTCAGTTGATCATCACCCTGATCCATGAGCCAGACTTGATCATCCTGGATGAGCCTTTTAGTGGTTTGGATCCAGTTAATACCGAGTTACTCAAACAAGTCATCTTGAAAGAGAAAGAGCGCGGTGCAATCATTATCTTTTCTGACCATGTTATGACCAACGTTGAGGAACTTTGCGATGATATTCTGATGATTCGTGATGGGCGTGTGGTCTTGCATGGACCAGTTCAGGATGTTCGCAATCAATACGGGAAAACACGTCTCTTTGTTTCAAGTGAACGAAGCAAGGAAGAATTGGAAAAACTTCCTCATGTCAAACAGGTGAGCTTGACCAAGCAAGGCAGTTGGAAATTGATCCTCGATGATGAGAGCGCTGGAAGGGAACTCTTCCCAATCCTCACTCAAGGTCAATACATCGCGACCTTTGACCAACAGGCTCCAACAATCGATGAAATCTTTAAACTAGAATCAGGGGTGGAAGTATGAGAAATATGTGGGTTGTAATGAAGGAAACCTATCTTCGACATGTCAAGTCGTGGAGTTTCTTCTTTATGGTGATTTCGCCGTTCTTTTTTATCGCTCTAACTGGAGGAATTAGCTATCTCCAAGGGTCTTCTATGGCCAAGAATAGCAAGATAGCAGTAGTAACAACGGTGCCATCTGTAGAAGAAGGGCTCAAGGGTACCAATGGTATCAACTTTGATTACAAGGATGAAGCCAGTGCCCAGGCTGCTATCAAGGATGAGAAAATCAAGGGTTATCTAACCATTGACCAAGAGGACAGCGTCCTCAAGGCCGTTTATCACGGTGAAACTTCTCTTGAAACAGGCATCAAACTAGCAGTAACCAATAAGCTAAACGAACTGCAATATCAACTCAATCGTTCGGCAGCCAATTTGTCTCAAGAACAGGAAAAACGTCTGAGTCAAACCGTTGATTTTACTGAGAAGATTGATGAATCTAAGGAAAACAAAAAAATTGTTCAAACCATTGCGGCCGCAGGGCTTGGTTTCTTCCTTTATATGATTTTGATTACCTATGCTAGTGTCACTGCTCAGGAAGTGGCTAGCGAGAAAGGAACCAAAATCATGGAGGTGGTCTTCTCTAGTATCCGAGCTAGTCATTATTTCTACGCTCGCATGCTGGCTTTGCTTCTTGTGATTTTGACTCATATTGGCATTTACGTCGTGGGTGGGCTGGTTGCCATTCTGCTCTTTAAAGACCTACCAATCTTGGCGCAATCTGGGATTTTAAATCATCTAGGAGAGGCCTTCTCGCTCAATACCCTATTGTTTGTCTTGGTTAGTCTCTTTATGTACGTTGTTTTAGCAGCCTTCCTAGGATCTATGGTTTCTCGCCCTGAGGATTCAGGAAAGGCCTTGTCGCCATTGATGATCTTGATTATAGCAGGATTTGTCGGTGTGACCTCTCTAGGTGCTGCTGGGGACAATTTAGTTCTGAAAATTGGTTCCTATATTCCTTTCATCTCGACCTTCTTTATGCCATTTAGAGCTATAAATGGGTATGCCAGTGGTCTGGAAGCTTGGATTTCGCTTGCCATAACGGTTGTTTTTGCAGTCACTGCAACAGCCTTTATCGGACGCATGTATGCTAGTCTAGTCCTTCAAACAGATGATTTGGGAATCTGGAAAACCTTTAAACGTGCCTTAGCTTATAAATAGGAAAGCCTCGCAAAAGCGAGGTTTTTCTAGATGTTAAACACTGAAATCGGCAAAAATATTTTTCATATCTATTGACTTTTAGTAGTGAAATTTGGTATGATAGTAGACGGTATTGTTTACCCCATTTGTAAGGCCCCGGAACCTTTCAAATACCCCGCGGACCGGAACATCCGCCCTGTAAACAAAAACGATATTCATATAGGAGAAATCATGAACAAAACTACATTCATGGCTAAACCAGGCCAAGTAGAACGCAAATGGTACGTTGTTGACGCAACTGATGTACCTCTTGGACGCCTTTCAGCAGTTGTTGCTAGCGTACTTCGCGGAAAAAACAAACCAACATTCACACCACACACTGATACAGGTGACTTCGTAATCGTTATCAATGCTGAAAAAGTTAAATTGACTGGTAAAAAAGCAACTGATAAGATCTACTACACTCACTCAAACCACCCAGGTGGATTGAAACAAATCTCTGCTGGTGAACTTCGTTCTAAAAATGCAGTACGTTTGATCGAAAAATCAGTTAAAGGTATGCTTCCACACAATACTCTTGGCCGAGCTCAAGGTATGAAATTGAAAGTATTCGTTGGAGCTGAGCACACTCACGCTGCACAACAACCAGAAGTTCTTGATATTTCAGGACTTATCTAAGGAAAGGAACAA
>CABTWF010000067.1:0-2893 GCA_902488495.1 uncultured Streptococcus sp.
ATTGATCTGGTGATTTCCTCTGCCGATGTTGGCTTGGCAAAACCCGATTTCGCTATTTTTGAGTTAACTTTCCAACAAGCGAACTGTTTGGCTGAACACGCTGTGATGATTGGCGATCGTTTGGACAATGATATTCTTCCGGCTAAACAACTTGGAATGCAAACCATTTGGATCCGACAGGGATTTAGCCACTTGAACCACATAACGAATCCAGCAGAAACACCAGATTGGACTGTTGATAATTTGACAGAGATTCTAGAGATTTTAGGCTGAGCATGAAAAAAACTAGAGTTGTTTTGCTCTAGTTTTTTAACGTTATCAACTTTGTTATATCATAAATTTTCCCTCAAAAATAGACTTGTTTTTTGCTATTGTGCTATATTGAAGGCCAAGGAAGGGGAATTGTTTAAGCAGTTCGTTAGTGTTATTCTTAAATTGTATGATTGGTTTTATTGTGAAAGTCAAACAAAAGAGGTTGGGTTTCCCCAGCCTCTTTTTTCTATCATCACTGTCCGCCAGGGCCTCCGACCACGCCGTTTCCATTTTGGGTGGTTAGGCTAGCTGTTGCGGTCGTGCTTTGTCCATTGACTGTAATGGTGTAGCTTTCACCGTCTTTGATAGTAGCTGAGCTGGCAAGAATGGATTGGAAATTTTTAGCAGCGGTATAGCTGAGGATCTCTTTGCCTGACGAATCGGTAATCGTCACCTTGTCTCCAACACTACCTGATACATTCGCAAGGATGGAAGCTTGTTTTGAATTTGAGCCAAAGCCCATTGCCATGCCGTTGCTGCCGACCATTACAACGATTCCGCCAGTAATGGTGCCATTACCGTCATAGTCAAGAGCGCCATTGCCACCATTTGTCGGTCCGTCCACATAGACTTCGCCACCTGAAATGGTCAAATCCCCATTAGAATCCAGACCGTCACCTTGAGCATTAACCTTGACCTTGCCAGCTGTGATGGTCAGACTGACACCAGCGGTCGCTTGTCCTGGAGCGCTCTCGCTGCTGCTACCGTCTGCGGCATTGATACCATCGTCATTTGCTGTCAGGTCTAAATCCCCACCGTTAATGGTGACGGTCTTTCCTTCCAGTGCTTCTTCACTCTTTTCCACCTTAATCGTACCACCGTCAATAAGAGCAGTATTAGAAGCGTGAATACCGTCATCTCCAGCGTTAATGGTAATCTTTCCAGATTGGATATAGAAATTGCCTAGCGATGTGTCTTCATCATTGTCCGCGTGAATGGCGTCTTCCGTTGCGGTCAAATTCATTGTCGCATCTTTGATATTGATTGCGTCATTCGCTGAAAGGGCGTTTTTATAGCCTTTGATTGTGTAGGCTCCGCCTGTAATGCGCAAATCATCATTGGATTCAATAGCATTGCCATAATTGCCTTCGACCGTCAGACTACCAGAGCCGTTGAAAGTGAGGTCGTCCTTGCTGTAAATAGCAGCGTCATAGTCTGTATTCTTGTGATTGGTAGAATCCGAAATCGTGTTCTTGCTATCTTTTGCAAGAGTGATAAAAGTCTTATCTGCATTTTCTACGACAATTGCAGCATCTGTTCCAGTCATCGTGACCCCGTTCAGCACGAGCTGAACCTTATCTTTTTTCTTAACTTTCACAATGATTTGAACGTTTTCACTTGAACCAGACAAGATATATGTCCCAGCTTTAGTAATTGTCACCGTAGATCCCGACACTTCTGCACCAGAACCAGAAGCCTTAGCAGATGAACCGCTCAGACTAATCTTAGTTGCTTTTGATTCATCATAAGAAGCATCTTGGTCACGCTTAGTAAAATAATTGGACAGTTTAACGGTCGTTACCTTACTGGTGCTAGAGGAATTGGTACTGGTTGAACTACCGTTTTTCGCACCACATGCTCCCAAAGCAACTGTCAATAGGACAAGCAGAATCAAACGTTTGAACTGTTTTCGTTTTGAGGTTGATTTTCTCATGGCTGTCCTCCTTTTATAGTTCATTTTCTTTTGTGATGTAGCGGCTAATGGCAATCTCTAAATTCCCATTTCGCGTCCGTAGAGCGTCCATTAACTCTTTCTCTGTCATCGTACCATTTAATTGGACAATATACTTAATCTTGAACAAACTTCCCATATCAGAGGTTTTGACATTTACTAGTTCAACATAGTTGGTCGCCTTTTGAAAGATGTCATCAAAGACCGTCTCATAGTCCAAACTTTCTGGAATGACAATGGTCACTTGGCGCATGGAATGTTTCATCTGCCCGAAATTCACCGTTTCCAGCAACAACATAACTACTGACATAATCATTGTAAAGACGCTGGCAAAGACAAGATAGCCCATACCGACAGCAATCCCAATCGTCATCGCAAGGAAAATCGCCAGCAATTCCTTAGCACCACCTGGTGCTGAACGAAAGCGAATCAAGCTGAAAGCTCCCATTACCGCAACCCCTGCTCCCAGACTACCATTGACTAAAAAAATGACAATAGCAATCAAAGTCGGTAGCATAACCAAAGTCATCATAAAGGACTTGCTGTAAATGGTTTTGTACTGATAGACCTTGGCTAATATCAGCCCCAGCACTAAGGCAACACCAATCGCACCAAACATACTGGCTGGATTGATTGTTGTTCCTGTAAAAACGTCATTAAATAACTGATCGAACATGTCTGATTACTCCTTTATAGTCTGTTGTTTTCTTGTAGGCAACACCGTATTTTGAGAAAGACTTTGGAAAAACGTGGTGGCGGTCCAGAATCTCTACCAACCAGAGCGGATACGCCCCAGGTACCTTAATTTCCATGATGACATGGTTGTCAGGAAGAAGGTTCTTGCCGTCTTTTCCTGCCAGTAAACTCAAATTTTTCGTCCGATAAGCCACATCATAGTCAATGGTAATC
>CABTWF010000068.1:0-2891 GCA_902488495.1 uncultured Streptococcus sp.
GCCTGAAAAGCCAAAAGAAGAACCATCTGAGACAGAAGTGACGGATGAACAGATTCAAACCTTTATCAATAAGGCTGAAAGTTTGATGAGTAAGGTGACAAATGCTAGTCAAAAGGCAAACTTTGAAGAGCAACTCGCTGGTATCAAATCTGGCTTCACTCTTGGAACAGAAGAAAAAGCAACAGTGCTTCAAAAAGTGAAAGATTTGTTGTCTGAAATCGTCAAGGCGGTTGATCCGGAAACACAAGCGGGACTGACAAAGAAAAATGCTGAAATCGTTGCTGCTTTCAAGAAAGTCTTAACACCAATTCGTCAAACGCTTGAAATCAAAGGGGATAAAGCACAACTGGCAATGGTTGAAAACCTCATGCAACAGGCTGCCAATCCGAATGTGGATAAGCTTGCCTTATTGGATAAGGTTTTGAAATTGTCAAGTGAGGTACAGCACCCTGAACGCGCAGGCAAAGCAAATTCGCAAATTGCTTATACGGCTGATGAAGTAGCATTAGCTAAAGCTGCAGGTCGTTATGCAACATCAGACGGCTATATCTTTGATCCACATGATGTGATTAAAGATGAAGGAGATGGCTATACTGCTCCACACATGACACACAGCCACTATATTCCTAAGAATGATTTGTCAGAATCTGAGCGTAAAGCGACGGAAGAGTATCTGAAAACGAAAACTCCGAAAAAGAAAGAGGAGAAGCCAAGTACGGATCCAAAACAACCTCAAAAAGAGACTGCACAAGCAATCTATGAGCGTGTGACACCGGCTAAAAAGGTACCTGTTGAGGTAATGCCATATAATACAGCTTATGTCGTTGATTATAAAAATGGTCAATTGATTATTCCGCATTATGACCATTATCATAATGTCTCTCTTTCTTGGTTTGATCAAGGACTTTACAAAGCACCTGACGGCTACAGCATGGAAGATTTCCTTGCGACCGTGAAATATTACGTCACTCATCCAGAAGACCGTCCGCATTCTGACAATGGTTTTGGTAATTCTAGTCAGCATGGTAAGAAAAATCAATCAGATAACGGAAAGAACTATGCACCAAATGAAGAGCCAAAAGAGAACGAAGGCAAGTCTGCAAATAAAGAATCGGATGCTCAAAAGGAAAAATCTGAGGAAACAGAAGAGCAGCCAACTGTTGATCCTGAAGAAGCGGCAGAAGAAGCAAGAGCAAAAAGCTACGGTTTATCAGTACAAGAATTTAAAAAGAAACTGATTAAAATTGCTTTCAAATATAATGTTAGCTTAGAAAACCTCAGCTATCAACCAGCCAATAAAACAGTTAGCTTTACAGATGCTTCAGGTACAACAAAAGTTGTCAATATCCTCACAGCTGAAGTGGTTTCTTAATATGCACCCCTCAAGAGTTGAAAACTTGTTTTTCAGCTCTTTTGCTTATTCTATGTTTATAGAGGGAGATTTTATCGTGTCCGCTGGGCAGCTAGGATAAATTAAAAGCGATTCATTCCGTCCGAGGGTCAGCTTGTTTCAACTAAAAGTGGTTCGCTCCGTCCGAGGGTCAGCTTGTTTCAACTAAAAGTGGTTCGCTCCATCCGAGGGTCGGATTGCTTCAACTAAAAGTGGTTTGCTTTGTCCGAGGGTCGGATTACTTCAACTAAAAGTGATTTGTTTTGTCCGAGGGTCGGATTGCTTCAACTAAAAGTGATTTGTTTTGTCCGAGGGTCGGATTGCCTCAAGTAAAAGTAGTTCGCTCCATCCGAGGGTCGGACGATCTTCTATAAATTGACAAATCTATCATTTTTGAGGAATTACTTTACTGGTGGTATAATAGGTCATAGAGAAAGAAAAAAGGGATACACGCAATGAAGGATAGACCAGATTTTACAACGATGAAAACCTATCAAGAGTTTTCACACTATTATTGGTATCGTACAGAATTAGCAGATATTTGTAAACAATTGGGATTGGAGTATTCAGGTATCAAAACAGAGCTAGAAGAGGAAATCAAACAGTATTTTGCAGGGAATGTTGTTCAGAAGAAAGTTCCTTTAAAAACCAAGAAAAAGCAAGGTATAGAGCTTACTTTAGACACGCCCTTGTTATCCTGTGATTTTGCCTTTAATACCCGCTTTCGGGAGTTTTTTGCCCAGCAGACAGGTGTTAGTTCATTCAAGTTTACAGCGGACATGGCGGCAGCTTGGCGAAAGGTAAAAGCAGAAAAGGATGTCGAGTTTACACTGCGAGATATGTTAGCAATTTATCAAGGTCAATCAACTTACGCTAAGTATGACAATACCAGCTGTCAATGGAATCAATTTGTCAAAGATTTCTGTGCTGATAAAAATAATGCTACTTTCCAACAAAAACTTAAAGTTGCAGCTATTCTTTGGCAGAAAGTGAAACATTCAACTGCTTCTAAAGTCTATCACCAGCAGCTAGTAAAGAACTATTGGGATGATATTTTTATGTATCTGAAAGGGAAATAGGAGGTAGTACTTGTCCATTTGCGAAAAATCAGTCACGAGGCTGTTTTTTTGGTATAATAGAGAGTATGAATCAATCAGAAAAAATTTCAAATTATCAATTACTTTTAGCACAGCTTGAAGCATTACTTGAGGGTGAAAGCAATGCTTTGGCTAATCTGTCAAACAGCTCTGCTTTGCTAAATCAAACCTTGCCACATTCCGTTTTTACCGGCTTTTATCTTTATGACGGAAACGAGTTGGTTTTAGGACCTTTTCAAGGTGGTGTATCCTGTGTGCACATTGCGCTAGGAAAAGGAGTCTGCGGAGAAGCTGCCGCCAAACGGCAGACGGTGATCGTCGAAGATGTTACTCAGTATGGTAACTACATTTCCTGTGATAGCAGAGCTCGCAGCGAGATTGTAGTACCAATGGTCAAAAACGAC
>CABTWF010000069.1:0-2535 GCA_902488495.1 uncultured Streptococcus sp.
ATACCACGTCCGAAAGCACCTGATTCAGTATAAACTTCTACTTCAAGTGTTGGGTTACCGCGTGAGTCTAGGACTTCGCGAGCGTAAACATCAGTAATAATTGACATTTTTTACTCTCCTTTGAGTTAAATTTTTTACACCTCTATGATACCTTAAAAATAAGCGTTTTTCAAGAAAAAACGTTATCTTTGTGCAAATTTTCCTTAACTTTATAAAGTAATCGCTTTCTTTTGTCTGTTTTCTTGCGATTTTTGTGATATACTGTTTTTATGACAGATTTATCAAAACAACTACTAGAAAAAGCTCATGGTGGGCCCAAACTAAACCCTGACGAACAACGCCGCTATCTCGGCACTTTCGAGGAAAGAGTTCTTGGCTACGCGGATATCAGTACTGCCAATAGTCCTGAATTAGAACATGGATTTTTCTCTATTTTAGAGGGTTTTCAAGAAAAGGTAGAGGAACTTTTTGTGAAAATCTCACCAAATATCGAGTTTGACAAACAGGTCTTTTACTTAAAACAAGCAAAGGAAAGCAACTGTCAGGCGACTATTGTTTCAGACGATCACATCACCTCTCCTTTCGGTCTTGTCATTCATACAAATGAACCTGTTCAAGTAGACGAAAAGGACCTTAGACTTGCATTCTCAAGCCTCTGGGAAGAGAAAAAGGCAGAGCCACCTAAAAAATCCATCTGGAAAAAATGGTTTGGTTAATCCTTCCTCAAATTTAATAAACGACCAATATTAGTAGCTGTGTGCTCCAAATAGAGTCTTGCATTTTTCAGACTGTCTTCCAAAGGTTCACTTTTCTCTAGGATAGAGAATACTGCTTGTATATTTTCAAATGGTAGGGGAGGCAAATCCTCAGAAAGACTACCGCAAATAGCAATAACAGGGACTCCGTTAGGGGTTCTTTTTGCTACTCCCATCGGAGCTTTTCCAACAAAGCTTTGACTATCCAGTCTACCTTCTCCAACGATAACCAAGTCAGCACCTGCTACCTTCTTGTCAAAGTCAATCAAATCCAAGCAAGTATCAATCCCAGATACGATAGTGGCCTCAGCAAAGGCACAGAGCCCAGCCGCAATCCCACCGCCGGCTCCTGCTCCTTTAAGAGACAGGGTTGATGGTGAAAATTTTTCATAGAACCGCTGTATAGCCAAATCTACTGTCTCAAACAAAGCAGGATCCAAGCCCTTTTGTTTTCCAAATGTATAGGTCGCTCCTTGATGACCACATAAAGGGCTCGCGACATCTGCTAAAATGCGGATTTTCACATCTTTAGGAATCCTATACAACTCACTGTCTGAAACTGACTTGAACTCAAGCAAAGTCTGACCACAAGCTGGCAGTTCTTTTCCATTCTTATCATAAAAACGATAACCTAAACCCGCAGCAATGCCTATCCCACCGTCATTACTAGCCGTACCACCAACTCCGATATAGATTTCTTTCATCCCTTGATCAACGAGATGACGAATCAACTCTCCGATACCTTTGGTTTGGATGTGAAGGGGATTTCGTTTCTCCCGCGGAATCTTCCCAAGACCAACCAAGTCAGCAACTTCGAAGAGCGCTATTTGATCTTTTTGAAAGTAGCGCATTGCTTCATTTAGACCAAAAGGTCCCGTAACCTCTTGCCATTTTTCTTCGAGTTCAAGAGAATGACGAATAGCATCTACAGTTCCTTCCCCACCATCACCAACAGGACAGAGCAGACATTCTACATCCGCTATTGACTGTTCGAAGCCCCTTTTTATAGCTTGAGCGACCTCTTCTGCTGTCAAACTTTCTTTAAAAGAATCGGGTGCGATTACAATTTTCATAGTTCCCTCTCATTCTAAGAAATCAATCCAAGGTAAAACTTCTAAAAGATCCCTCGTACCTACATGACAAGCTATCTCAGCTTTTACGACCTCCTTGGCACAAAAGGCTATACCGTGACCTGCTGACTTTAACATCAAGAGGTCATTGGCACCATCACCAATGGCAATCGTTCTTTCTTTGGAAAATCCAAATTCCTTTCTCCATTTCTCAAGAGTAACTTGTTTTACTTGACCTGTCACAATTTCACCAACTAATTTTCCTGTTAAAAAACCGTCTTTGACTTCCAACTGGTTGGCGGAGAAATAGGAAATACCAAGGGATTTTGCTAATCTTTCAACTATTGGTGTAAAGCCACCAGACACTAGACCGACTAGAATGCCCTTCTTTTGAAGTATGGAGATAAATTCTTGAGCATTCTTGGACAGATGAATGGATTTGAAGACAGTATCAAAGACCGAAACCGGAAGGCCTTTTAACAAAGCTACCCTCGCTCGTAAACTTGTTTCAAAGTCCAGTTCACCTCGCATTGCCTGGCTTGTAATCTGCGATATTTCTTCTTCGCAACCTGCTTCTTTTCCTAAAAGATCAATCACTTCTTCTGCTATCAGGGTGCCGTCAACGTCCATGACACACAAGCCTTTTACTTGAGACATCAGTTCTCCTCTCTAATACTCAATGAAAATCAAAGAGCAAACTAGGAAACTAG
>CABTWF010000070.1:0-2501 GCA_902488495.1 uncultured Streptococcus sp.
ACTTTTGTGACCAACGAGCGTAGCCACGAACTCAATCTAGAGTACCGTGATACGGATCGTCCGACAGATGTCATTAGCCTTGAGTATAAACCAGAGTTGGACATCTCCTTTGACGAAGAGGATTTGCTTGAAAATCCTGAATTGGCAGAGATGATGTCTGAGTTTGATGCTTATATTGGGGAACTGTTCATCTCTATCAATAAAGCGCATGAGCAGGCTGAGGAATACGGTCACACCTTTGAGCGTGAAATGGGCTTCTTGGCAGTACACGGCTTTTTACACATTAACGGCTATGATCACTACACTCCGGAAGAAGAAGCGGAGATGTTCGGTTTACAAGAAGAAATTTTGACAGCCTATGGACTCACAAGACAATAAACGAAAATGGAAAAATCGTGACCTGGTATCCAGTTTAGAATTTGCTCTTACAGGAATTCTGACTGCTTTCAAGGAAGAACGCAATATGCGAAAACATGCAGTGACGGCTCTAGTAGTCATCCTTGCAGGTTTTGTTTTTCAGGTGTCACGCATTGAATGGCTCTTTCTCCTAATGAGCATTTTCTTGGTAGTAGCCTTTGAGATTATTAACTCTGCTATTGAAAATGTGGTGGATCTAGCCAGTCACTATCACTTTTCTATGTTGGCAAAGAAAGCCAAGGACATGGCAGCAGGAGCCGTGCTAGTTGTCTCTCTTTTTGCTGCAGTGACAGGTGCACTTATCTTTATCCCACGCATTTGGGATATACTATTCTAAACTATAAGAGGAAATTATGACATTTAAATCAGGCTTTGTAGCCATTTTAGGGCGTCCCAATGTTGGGAAGTCAACCTTTTTAAATCACGTCATGGGGCAAAAGATTGCCATTATGAGTGACAAAGCGCAAACAACGCGCAATAAAATCATGGGGATTTACACCACGGATAAGGAGCAAATCGTCTTTATCGATACACCGGGGATTCACAAGCCCAAAACAGCTCTTGGAGATTTCATGGTGGAATCAGCCTATAGTACTTTGCGTGAAGTGGATACTGTTCTATTCATGGTGCCAGCTGATGAGCCACGTGGTAAGGGCGACGACATGATTATCGAGCGTCTGAAAGCTGCCAAGGTTCCTGTGATTCTGGTGGTGAATAAGATTGACAAGGTTCATCCAGACCAGCTTTTGGCTCAGATTGATGACTTCCGTAACCAGATGGACTTTAAGGAAATTGTTCCTATCTCAGCCCTTCAGGGAAATAACGTTTCTCGACTAATCGATATTTTGAGTGAAAATCTAGAGGAAGGTTTCCAGTATTTCCCAGCTGATCAAATCACAGATCATCCTGAGCGTTTCTTGGTTTCAGAAATGATTCGTGAGAAGGTTCTTCATTTGACACGTGAAGAGATTCCTCACTCAGTTGCAGTGGTAGTTGACTCCATGAAGCGTGATGAAGAGACAGACAAGGTCCACATCCGAGCAACCATCATGGTCGAGCGTGATAGCCAAAAAGGCATTATCATCGGAAAAGGTGGGGCTATGCTCAAGAAAATTGGGACCATGGCCCGTCGTGATATCGAACTCATGCTAGGGGACAAGGTTTTCCTAGAAACTTGGGTCAAGGTCAAGAAAAACTGGCGTGATAAAAAGCTAGATTTGGCTGACTTTGGCTATAATGAAAAAGAATACTAAGTAGAGGTGGGCTCATGCCTGCTTCTTGTTTTTACAGAAGGAGGATTTATGCCTGAATTACCTGAGGTTGAAACGGTTCGTCGTGGCTTAGAAAAATTGATCTTGGGAAAGAAGATTTCTAATATAGAGATTGCTTATCCCAAGATGATTAAGACGGATTTGGAAGAGTTTCAAAAGGAATTGCCTGGTCAGATTATCGAGTCAATGGGACGTCGTGGAAAATATCTGCTTTTTTTCCTAACAGACAAGGTCTTGATTTCCCATCTGCGGATGGAGGGCAAGTATTTCTACTATCCGGACCAGGTTCCTGAACGCAAGCATGCCCATGTTTTCATCCAGTTTGAGGATGGTGGTACGCTTGTTTACGAGGATGTACGCAAGTTTGGTACGATGGAACTCTTGGCGCCTGACCTTTTGGATGCCTACTTTATTTCTAAGAAACTAGGCCCTGAGCCCAAAGATCAGGACTTTGATTTGCAGGTCTTTCAAGCTGCCCTAGCCAAGTCTAAAAAGCCTATCAAATCTCACCTTTTAGACCAAACCTTGGTAGCTGGCCTTGGTAATATCTATGTGGATGAGGTTCTTTGGCGAGCTCAGATTCATCCAGCTAGACTTTCCCAGACTTTGACGGCAGAAGAAGCGTCAGCTATTCATGACCAGACCATTGCTGTTTTGGGACAGGCAGTCGAAAAGGGCGGTTCCACCATTCGGACCTATACCAATGCCTTTGGGGAAGACGGAACCATGCAGGACTTCCATCAGGTCTATGATAAGACTGGACAAGCATGTTCGCGCTGTGGGACAGTGATTGAGAAATTCCAGCTCGGTGGA
>CABTWF010000071.1:0-2448 GCA_902488495.1 uncultured Streptococcus sp.
GAACCCCTATCGTGAAATGCAATATGCGGTGCTGGATTATTTGCAATTGAAACAAAAAGCTTTGAAACCAAGCGATTTGCCAAAGATAAAGAAATTAGCGCAGACAAAACCTTGGTGGGACACAATTGACTTTTTGTGTCGCTCGGTAGGCTATATTAGTTTGCATTATCCTGAGACAAAGAAATTTGTGTTGGAGTGGAGCAGGGATGAAGATTTTTGGCTGCGGCGCCTTGCCATTGAACACCAATTGCTTCAAAAAGAAGAAACGGATGTCCAGCTGCTGGAGCAAATCTTGGTTAATAATCTTGACCAGACCGAGTTTTTCATCAATAAGGCTATTGGCTGGGCTCTGCGAGATTACTCCAAGACCAATCCCGACTGGGTGCTGGAGTTTATTGAAAAATACAAAGACAGGCTGAGCAAACTCAGCATTAAAGAAGGAAGCAAGTATTTGTGAGATTGATAGATGAGGAAGTTTTTCTATCAGTAGTTAAAAACTGATGAAGAGGATCGATAAATGAAATATCGCAGGCAAGTATTGATGAACTAGCAAAAACCGAACCAATTCTCTTTGTGAGCATTACCCAAGAGGATTGGTTCGGTTTTTTTTCTTACTTAGCTCCTAGTTTGCTTTCGATTTTCATTAAGTGTTAGATATTTTTTTGCTCTAAGTGATGTATATGATTGTATCTGGTATAATGAATGATAATAATCGTCAAAATAGTAGTGACTGTCCAGATAGCGTATTGATGAATGAAACGTGTGAGAAATCCAGTAAAAATAGCACCGCCGATGAAACTAGCGACAATTATAGAGTAATTAGCCGCTTGCCTTCTAATAATATGTCTACGATCTTTAAAACGAATATATTCATACCAAGCAGTGACCATTCTCCGATAGTTTCCTGAAGTCATCATAATCATGTAGGGATAAGACTCGATTTTTGAGCCTGTATAAGTTAGCATGACCATGCCTGTAGAGGTTGCAAGCAATATCACCCAGATAAAATAATGAGAATGAAAAAAAGGAAAGAGGAAAGTCGTGAGAGTCAATGGTAAGACTCCCCAAGTACGCCAATGTGAGCTTTGCGCCCGTTCCTTAAGTAGAATACCAAGGATAAAGCCACAGGTAAAGAAGACAAGCGAAAGGATACGGTAAGCGGTCTTTACGGTTGGTCCATCCCAATCGGCTACGATTAAAATAATATTCCCTGTCTGAGTGGCGATTAGTGTACTAAATTGTATATGTGAAAAAACGTCTAGGCAACCACCCACAGCTCCTAGCAAGATAGCCATTGTTCGCCTATCTTGAGGCATGGGGACAGGCTGTTTCGTAGTATCCATAACTTTATCCTCCTAAAAACTATTTTACTCTTTTAAGGCACCAATTTCAAATATGGATAAGCTAGAAAATCTCTCATAAAAAATAGTTTGACTTTTAGGATTCTCTATAGTAGAATGCTAGATATGCGATGAGTCGATAGGTGGCGCAAGCCACATATTGAGCATGGGAGGTCATATACGCAGGAGCGGACCTTGATGAGTTGTGTGAACCTGCTCATCACACGTAAGTGCCCTCAATCCCTACTTTTTAGTAGGGATTTTTTTCTTATAAGTCTTTTCAATTCTTTAGAAAAGTAGTATAATACCAGCAATACACAAATTTTTTGAAAATTCAGAGAGGTATGTTATGGGATATACAGTTGCTGTGGTTGGTGCTACAGGTGCCGTTGGAGCTCAAATGATTAAAATGCTGGAAGAATCAAGTCTTCCGATTGAAAAAGTACGCTACTTGGCTTCAGCTCGTTCTGCTGGGAAAGTTTTGAAATTCAAAGACCAAGACATCACAATTGAAGAAACAACGGAAACTGCCTTTGAAGGTGTAGATATCGCTCTCTTTTCAGCAGGTGGCTCAACGTCTGCCAAGTATGCTCCTTACGCTGTTAAGGCAGGAGCTGTTGTCGTTGACAATACCTCTCATTTCCGTCAGAATCCTGATGTGCCTCTGGTGGTACCGGAAGTGAATTCTCATGCACTTGATGCTCATAACGGGATTATTGCTTGCCCTAACTGTTCCACCATCCAGATGATGGTGGCGCTGGAACCTGTTCGTCAGAAATGGGGCTTGGAGCGCATTATCGTATCGACCTATCAAGCTGTGTCCGGTGCTGGTATGGGAGCTATTCTTGAGACTCAGCGTGAACTGCGTGAGGTCTTAAATGACGGAGTCAATCCGCGTGATGTCAAGGCTGAGATTTTGCCTTCTGGCGGCGACAAGAAGCACTATCCGATTGCTTTTAATGCTCTTCCCCAAATCGATGTCTTTACGGACAATGACTACACCTACGAAGAGATGAAGATGACCAATGAAACCAAGAAGATCATGGAAGATGACACGATTGCGGTTTCTGCTACTTGTGTTCGTATCCCTGTTCTTTCAGCGCACTCA
>CABTWF010000072.1:0-2246 GCA_902488495.1 uncultured Streptococcus sp.
AAATTGGAAATTTCCAAACCAGATTTCTTGGGAGTGACTTCACGCGCCCGCTTGGCAGCTACACGAGCCTTGGCAGCCAAAATCCCTTTTTCCACGATACGCTTGGCGATCTGTGGATTTTCCATGAGGAAATCAGAGAAGGCATCGCTGAAGAGGCGATTGGTAATCTTGACTACTTCACTATTCCCCAGTTTGGTCTTGGTTTGTCCTTCAAACTGCGGGTTTGGATGCTTAACTGAGATAACTGCAGTCAAGCCTTCACGGACATCTTCCCCTGTTAGGTTATCTTCATTGTCTTTTAGTAGCTTATTCTTGCGAGCATAGTCATTGATAACACGTGTCAGCGCTGTACGGAAACCTTGCTCATGCGTACCACCTTCATGGGTGTGAATGTTATTGGCGAAACTCATGACATTTTCGTGGTAACCGGTTGTGTACTGCATGGCTACTTCAACAGTAATGTCATCCATTTCTCCATCTGTATAGATTGGATTGTCAAAGATAACATCCTTATTTTCGTTGATATACTCAACGTAGCTAGCAATCCCACCCTCATAATGGTAATGCTTGGTTTGTTCGATACCTTCACGCTTATCTGTGATGGAGATTCGAAGACCTCGGTTCAAAAAGGCTAATTCTTGAACACGTTTGTTTAATTTATCAAAATCAAAAGTTGTTGTTTCTGTAAAAATCTCTGGATCTGGTGTGAAGTGAACTGTTGTTCCCGTTTTATCCGTATCTCCAACCACCTCAAGATCAGCAACAACATGACCACGACGGTATTCTTGGTAATGAATCTTACCGTTTTTATGGACATGAACATCTAGTTGAGTTGAAAGAGCGTTTACTACTGATGAACCTACACCGTGCAATCCACCTGAAACCTTGTATCCGCCACCGCCGAATTTTCCTCCAGCGTGAAGAACTGTAAAGACGGTCTCAACAGCGGGACGTCCTGTTTTTTCCTGAATATCAACAGGAATTCCACGCCCATCATCCACAACGGTGATGGAATTATCAGGCTCTATAAAGACTTGGATGTGACTGGCAAATCCAGCTAGGGCTTCGTCAATTGAGTTATCAACGATTTCCCATACTAGATGGTGAAGACCTTCTTTTGAAGTCGATCCAATATACATACCTGGACGCATACGAACAGCTTCAAGTCCCTCCAAAACTTGAATTTGACTGGCATCATAATCCTGTGCCTGTTGATTTTTGATTTCTTCTGTCATTTTTTCCCTTTTCTTACATGTCTATTGCTTGTCTCAATGTCGCAACGTTATTAAAAAGATAGGCATCTAAGCCAGCAGCTTTACCTGCTTCTACATCAATATTTCTGTCACCAATGACCAAACCAGATGTAATATGATATTTATCACGTAAATAAATCATGGACTCAGGATCTGGTTTCCGTTTAAAGCCAGAACTGGCAGTCACCACCTCGGTGAAGTAGTTCGCTATCTGGGTCTTAGCAAGAAGTTCTAGAACTTGGTCATTTCGATGAGAAACCAAGAAATGGCGGCCACCCTTGTCCGAAATGTCTTTGAGTAATTCTGGAATTCCCTCAAACAAAACTGGATGTTCTAGCTCACGCGCTTCATTTTCTTTGTAGTTCTCTAAAAAATCCTCGATATCTGGTGCAAACTTCTCGATGGCAAAAGCTGTCGAAACCTTCAAAGCTTCGTAGACACGGTCGTGTTCTTGCTCTATTCCATATTGGGCTAAGGTTTCTACAAAGGCTGCAGTAGAAGTCTCATAATTATCCAATAGGGTACCACCTAAATCCCATATATAGTCGTGATATTTCATACCCTTCATTATACCATTTTTTTATGAAAAAAGCGATGATTTCCTAGATTTTTCGGCTCTATAATTTCTATAGAGAGTAAAACACTATTGCATCGATGGAGCCTTTTTGTGAAGAATAGCTCCTCTATGAATAATAAAGCAAAATCTTTCCTATCTCAAATGTACAAATTAAAAAATAGAAACTACTAACAACCGCGTCATTATTCGCAAACGAAACGCTTTTGGATTTCCAAACTTTAAAAATAGAACCCTCATTGCTTTGAATACCACAATAGAGTGCAGAAAAAGATTATTCCAATATGGAATCTCTTGTTAATTCATTACAGTTTCCAATGATTCCATCTTTCTTTTCAATTGTAATTTATTCTCCAAACAAGCAAAAAACGATAACGTCCTTTTAAGGTGTTATCGTTTTTGTATATCATCAGATAAAG
>CABTWF010000073.1:0-2193 GCA_902488495.1 uncultured Streptococcus sp.
AAAGAAGAAGCAAACTATGCCATTCAAAAACTAGGGGATAAATAGTTATTGATTGTTATATGTAATTTTGCTACGCAAACCTTTGCACAAAACAGACGATTCTGTTATACTATATCTGTAAGCATTTTCAATTAAAAAGGAGAAGACGATGAGTCAAAAGATTATTGGGATTGACCTTGGTGGAACATCTATCAAGTTTGCAATTTTAACTCAAGAGGGAGAAATCCAAGAAAAATGGTCTATCAAGACTAATGTTTTGGATGAAGGAAGCCATATCGTAGATGATATGATTGAGTCTATTCAACATCGTTTGGACTTGCTTGGATTGTCAGCTACGGATTTCCGAGGGATTGGGATGGGATCACCTGGTGTGGTTGACCGTGAAAAAGGGACTGTTATCGGTGCCTACAACCTCAACTGGAAAACCCTTCAACCAATTAAAGAAAAGATTGAAAAAGCCTTGGGGATTCCATTCTTCATTGATAATGATGCCAACGTAGCTGCTCTTGGTGAGCGCTGGATGGGGGCTGGTGACAACCAACCGGATGTTGTCTTTATGACACTTGGTACAGGTGTTGGTGGCGGTATCGTGGCAGAAGGCAAATTACTTCACGGTGTTGCTGGTGCAGCAGGTGAGCTTGGCCACATCACTGTTGACTTTGACCAACCAATCGCATGTACCTGTGGTAAAAAAGGCTGTCTTGAGACAGTTGCTTCAGCAACAGGGATTGTCAACTTGACACGTCGTTATGCTGATGAATACGAAGGCGATGCAGTCTTGAAACGCTTGATCGACGACGGTGAAGAAGTAACAGCCAAAACTGTCTTTGACCTTGCAAAAGAAGGGGACGACCTTGCCTTGATCGTTTACCGTAACTTCTCACGTTACTTGGGTATCGCGTGTGCTAACATAGGATCAATCCTAAACCCATCAACAATCGTTATCGGTGGTGGTGTATCAGCTGCGGGAGAATTCCTTCTACAAGGTGTTCAAAAAGTCTACGACGAAAACACCTTCCCACAAGTACGCACATCCACAAAATTGGCTCTTGCAACTCTAGGAAATGACGCTGGAGTTATCGGAGCAGCGTCGCTTGTATTGCAATAAGATAATAAAAGGAGAAAAACACTACTTTAAAGCCAGTGATTTTCCTCCTTTCTTTTTTTATGCTATACTAGTTAGGACAATAAATGAGGTGAGAGTAAATGACAAAAGCAGATACGATTTTTAAAGAGAATATTGAACGAATCCTCAAAGACGGTGTTTTTTCTGAACAAGCACGTCCCAAGTACAAGGATGGGACTGTTGCCAACTCCAAGTACATAACGGGTGCCTTTGCTGAGTACGACTTGGCCAAGGGGGAATTTCCCATCACGACTTTGCGACCCATTGCAATCAAATCCGCCATCAAAGAAGTCCTTTGGATTTACCAAGATCAGTCTAATAGCCTAGAAGTGCTCAATGACAAGTACAATGTCCACTACTGGAATGACTGGGAAGTGGGAGACACGGGAACCATCGGTGAACGCTATGGGGCGGTCGTTAAGAAACACGACATCATCAATAAGATTCTCAAGCAGTTGGAAGCTAACCCTTGGAACCGTCGCAATATCATCTCTCTCTGGGATTATGAGGCTTTTGAGGCAACAGATGGCCTTCTTCCATGCGCTTTCCAGACTATGTTTGATGTCCGTCGAGTTGATGGGGACATCTATCTGGATGCGACTTTGACCCAGCGTTCGAATGACATGCTGGTTGCTCACCACATTAATGCTATGCAGTATGTGGCTCTTCAGATGATGATTGCCAAACATTTCGGCTGGAAGGTTGGAAAGTTCTTCTATTTTATCAACAACCTTCATATCTATGATAATCAGTTTGAACAAGCAGAGGAATTGCTCCGTCGTGAGCCGTCAAACTGCCAACCACGTTTGGTCTTGAATGTACCAGATAAGACCAATTTCTTTGATATTAAAGCAGAAAATTTTGAGCTGGTGGATTATGACCCTGTCAAGCCACAGTTGAAGTTTGACCTAGCTATTTAATACTCTTCGAAAATCTTTTCAAACCACGTCAACGTCGCATTACCGTAGGTATGGTGACTGACTTCGTCAGTTCTATCCACAATCTCAAAACAGTGTTTTGAGCTGACTTCGTCAGTCTTATCTACAACCTCAAAGCAGTGCTTTGAG
>CABTWF010000074.1:0-2168 GCA_902488495.1 uncultured Streptococcus sp.
GCTTTGACGAAGAAAAAATCATTCTGAATGATGTTTCTCTTGAAATTTTCGAACATGATTTCATTACCATCTTAGGGGGAAATGGAGCGGGGAAATCAACGCTTTTTAACACGATTGCAGGTACCTTACCTTTAACAAGTGGAAGTATCCGTATCATGGGGGAGGACGTGACGAATTTTTCACCTGAAAAGCGGGCTAAGTACTTGTCTCGCGTCTTTCAGGATCCTAAGATGGGTACGGCTCCCCGTATGACAGTGGCGGAAAATCTCTTGATTGCCAAGTTTCGTGGTGAGAAGAGAGGACTCCTGCCTAGAAGGCTTTCAAGCCATAGGGAAGAGTTCCAGACTACCATTGAAAAGGTTGGAAATGGTCTTGAAAAACATCTGGACACTCCTATTGAGTTTCTTTCAGGTGGACAACGTCAGGCCTTGAGTCTCTTGATGGCAACTTTGAAACGACCAGAGTTGCTCTTGTTGGATGAACACACAGCAGCCCTTGACCCAAAAACAAGTGTGGCATTGATGGAATTAACAGATGACTTTGTCAGCAAAGATCATCTAACAGCCTTGATGATTACCCACCATATGGAAGATGCACTGAAGTATGGAAACCGTCTGATTGTCATGAAGGAAGGTCGCATCATCCAAGACCTCAATAAAGAAGAAAAAGCTAAGATGAAAATTTCAGACTACTATCAATTATTTGAATAGATGAGTGAAGTAATCATCAAAAAATAGTGAAAATTAACTTAGAAACATGGAAGTGTTTCTGAGTTTTTTATCACCTCTTTCTATCTAGAAAAATAAGGCAAAGAGAATTACGGAAAGCGTATGAAATGGTTTACTTTTTTTCAGAAATAAGCTATACTAGTTTACGTGAAACTATGATAAGATGGAGGTATTGTGTATGGTTGACAAGCAAGTCATTGAAGAAATCAAAAACAATGCCAACATAGTGGAAGTCATAGGTGATGTGATTTCTTTGCAGAAGGCTGGACGGAACTATATAGGGCTCTGTCCTTTTCATGGTGAAAAGACCCCCTCTTTCAATGTTGTTGAAGACAAGCAGTTTTATCACTGTTTTGGCTGTGGGCGTTCAGGAGATGTCTTTAAGTTTATCGAAGAATACCAAGGTGTGTCCTTCATGGAAGCCGTTCAGCTCTTAGGAGAGCGCGTCGGTATTCAACTAGCTACGCCGGTACAGTCTCGTCCCCAACAAACTTCCCCTCATCAAGCTCTATACGATATGCATGAAGAAGCTGCCCGTTTTTACCATGCCATCCTCATGACGACAAAGATGGGAGAAGAAGCAAGGGCTTATCTCTACAAACGCGGATTGACAGACGATGTTCTGAAGCACTTCCAGATTGGACTAGCTCCAGCAGAGAGAACCTATCTCTACCAACGTTTAGCTGACAAGTTTGAGGAAAAGGATTTATTGGATTCGGGCTTGTTTTATCTGTCAGATGGTAATCAATTTTATGATACTTTTTTTGGACGAATCATCTTTCCTTTGACCAATGACAAGGGGCAGGTTATTGCATTTTCAGGTCGTATCTGGCAAGAAACGGATAGTCAGACTGCCAAGTATAAAAACAGCCGTTCAACTGCAATTTTTAACAAGAGTTACGAATTGTATCATTTGGACAAGGCAAAAAAGGGAACAGGTAAGGTTACAGAGCTCTATCTGATGGAAGGCTTCATGGATGTGATTGCAGCCTACCGTGCTGGTATAGAAAATGCTGTAGCTTCCATGGGAACAGCCTTAAGCAAGGAGCATGTTGATCACCTCAGACGCTTTACCAAAAAAATTGTTCTCAGCTACGATGGCGACAAGGCAGGGCAGACAGCAACAGCCAAGGCTCTAGAGGAGTTAAAAGACTTCTCAGTTGAGGTTGTTCGAGTACCTGATGCCATGGACCCAGATGAGTATTTGCAAAAGAATTCTACTGAAGACCTGGCTTACCTTTTAACCAAGACCCGGATTAGTCCTATAGAGTTCTATATTCACCAGCTCAAGCCGGAAAATAGTGATAACTTGCAGGCACAAATTGAGTTCATTGAAAAGATTGCACCCCTAATCGCTAAAGAAAAGTCTATCACTGCCCAGAATTCTTATATCCACATTCTGGCGGATAATCTACCTTCTTTTGATTACCAGCAGGTGGA
>CABTWF010000075.1:0-2085 GCA_902488495.1 uncultured Streptococcus sp.
CCAGGTGAAGGAACTTATGTAATCTCACCAGATGGCACCGTCACCTTTACCCCTGAGGCAGACTTTGTAGGACAAGCTAAAGGTGTGAAAGTGATCCGTAAAGATCGCAATGGAAATATTATTTCAGGATTCTATGCTCCAACAGTAGTAGAACTTCCTGTGGTTGAAAATCCAGAACAACAAGGTATTACAGAAGAAAGAACTACTAAAACTCTTCCAAATACGGGTTCTGAGGAGACATCTCACTTGACAGCTGGTCTATTGGCTGCTTTATCAGGTATGGGATTAATTTCTCTAGCTCAAAGAAAAAAATCTGAGGAAGAATAATTAGTGGTGAAAGTCATCTAGTAAGTTGTTTTAGATACTTGATTGAAATGATTACATTCATTGCTATCTAAGAAGATATCAGTCTAATAGAAAGAGAGAACCAATTGGTTCTCTCTTTTTGGTAATTGGTTTGAAAATCGTTTAATTATTCTGCATCAATTATTCACAATTTTACTAAAGTGGTATAATATAGCTATACGAGGAGGCTCGACTTTGATCTATATAATTGGTTTTACTTGTTTTTTACTTTTAATGTTACTGTTTTCTCGTCTCATTCAGCAATCAAAGAACCCTTCAGGCTTTCTAGGAAAACGAATGATGAAATTGTGGAATAGAGCCTATCTCCCCATGTTTGTATGGGCAATTCGTCATCTGGATAGGACATTTTACCCTGCAATCTTAGATGTAGGAGTTGGGAATGGCCGTTCAACCATCCTACTGAAAGAAACTTTTCCGCAAAGTACTATAACTGGAATTGATATTTCTGATGCAGCAATAGCTCAAGCCAAACAGATAGAGATGACTAATCTAAATTTTGAACGAAGAGACGTTAGGGAGACAGGCTTTTCTGATGAAAGTTTTGATTTAATCACAGCCTTTCAAACTCATTTTCATTGGCAGGATCTAGAGGCTTCTTTTATGGAACTTCGAAGGATACTCAAATCAGACGGGATGCTCTTACTGGCTTGTGAATATAACAAGTTGTCTTACTTTTTACCAGAGGTTCAAATCGAAAAAACATTTAGACGATTCTTGTTGTTAATAGGGTTTGAGCTTATAACTAGTCAAAGAAAGGGATCGTGGATCCTTTATAAAATTGTTAAACATTAATGGAGGTACAGTCATGAAACAATTATTTTTATGTTCATACTTTGCTGGTGTCAAAAAGCTTTTTAGCGATTATGCAAAGGAAAAGAATCTAGAAAACAAGGTTTTATTTATTCCTACCGCTGGGAACAAAGAGGATTATACTGACTATATCGATGAGGCTCAGCAAACATTCAAAGATTTAGGATTTGAGATAGAGGTTCTAGATATTGCTTCTTGTGATCGAGAAACTGTACAGGCAAAGATTTTCCAAAGCAAAATTCTTTATATCTCTGGCGGGAATACCTTTTATTTATTGCAAGAATTAAAGAAAAAGCAACTCCTATCTCTTATCAAAGAACAAATAAGAGATGGGATGATCTATGTGGGAGAATCAGCAGGGGCTATCATTACCGCCAAGGATGTTGACTACAATAAGCTCATGGATGACAAGACGGTAGCGAAAGAGTTATCGGATACAACGGGATTGAATGAAGTGGAGTTTTACATCCTTCCACATTATGGTGAGGAGCCTTTTACTGATAGTAGCAAGAAGACCTTTGAAACCTATAAAAATCAGCTCGACTTATTGCGAATGAACAATTCACAAGCTGTTATTGTAAATGATAAAGAAATAAAAGTTGTTTCTGAACAGGATTAAAATAATTTTTTTCGCTATTATGACATCTATTCTAATACGTTGTCCCTTTTAAAAAGAAAAGGGAAGATAATATAAGTTTATGTCAGTTTTCCCTTGACAAATATTCATTTTGCGTGTAAAATGGAATAGATCTTGAACTTGAAGGGAGTGAAAAAAATGTCTAAAACAGTAGTACGTAAGAATGAATCTCTTGACGATGCACTTCGTCGTTTCAAACGTGCGGTTACTAAAGCTGGTACTCTTCAAGAAACACGCAAACGTGAATTCTATGAAAAACCTTCTGTAAAACG
>CABTWF010000076.1:0-1993 GCA_902488495.1 uncultured Streptococcus sp.
ACGGGTTTGGCCTATCATACAGCAACCATGGTGCGTTTGGCAGATGCCATTAGCGATATCTATCCTCAGCTCAACAAGAGCCTGCTCTATGCGGGGATTATGCTGCACGACTTGGCTAAGGTTTTAGAACTCAGTGGTCCCGATCAGACGGAGTATACAGTGCGAGGAAATCTCCTTGGACATATCGCCCTGATAGATAGTGAGATTACCAAGACCGTCATGGAACTGGGCATCGATGATACTAGAGAAGAAGTGGTGCTACTGCGCCATGTCATCCTCAGTCATCATGGCTTGCTAGAGTATGGAAGTCCAGTCCGTCCACGCATTATGGAGGCAGAGATTATCCATATGATTGACAATCTAGATGCCAGCATGATGATGATGTCAACAGCTCTAGCTTTGGTGGACAAAGGAGAGATGACCAATAAAATCTTCGCTATGGACAATCGTTCCTTCTATAAACCAGATTTAGATTAATGATTTAAGAAAAACGAGCATTTTTTACGCAATAATGTTCGTTTTTTTATGTGAATGTGGTATAATGGATAAAATATCAAAATTAAATGGAATGGTAAATAAAAATGAAATTAAGAAGAAGTGATCGGATGGTTGTCATTTCCAACTATTTGATTAATAATCCATACAAACTAACAAGTCTCAACACCTTTGCAGAAAAGTACGAATCTGCTAAATCATCGATTTCAGAGGACATCGTGATTATCAAGCGTGCCTTTGAGGAAATCGAAATCGGTCATATTCAGACTGTGACTGGAGCAGGTGGTGGCGTTATTTTTACACCATCAATCTCAAGCCATGAAGCCAAAGAAATGATCGCAGACTTGCGTGACAAACTTTCAGAAAGCGACCGTATCTTGCCAGGTGGTTATATCTACCTGTCTGATTTGCTCAGTACACCTGCCATTTTGAAAAATATTGGGCGCATCATTGCCAAGAGCTTTATGGACCAAAAAATCGATGCCGTTATGACAGTAGCAACAAAAGGTGTGCCACTCGCAAATGCAGTTGCCAATGTCCTCAATGTTCCATTTGTCATTGTGCGCCGTGATTTGAAAATTACCGAAGGTTCAACGGTCAGCGTCAACTATGTTTCAGGTTCCAGCGGTGACCGCATTGAGAAAATGTTCCTTTCAAAACGCAGTCTCAAGGCAGGCAGTCGTGTCTTGATCGTGGATGACTTTTTGAAAGGCGGCGGAACGGTCAACGGGATGATTAGTCTCTTGCGTGAGTTTGATTCAGAATTGGCTGGTGTTGCAGTCTTTGCAGACAATGCCCAAGAAGAACGTGAAAAGCAGTTTGACTACAAATCACTCTTGAAAGTAACTAATATTGATGTTAAGAACCAGTCCATCGATGTTGAGATTGGAAATATCTTTGACGAAGACAAATAAGAGATAGCACTAAAGGTTGGAACGCTTGTCCCAGCCTTTCTTTGCAAACAGAATAGAAGGACGCTTATGAAAACACCATTTATCAACCATGAAGATTTAGAAACAATTGTTGCAGAGTTTCCTACTCCGTTCCACTTGTATGATGAGAAGGGAATTCGCGAAAAAGCAAGAGCGGTCAACAAGGCCTTTTCCTGGAACAAGGGATTTAAGGAATATTTTGCAGTCAAGGCCACTCCAACCCCAGCCATCTTGAAAATCCTCAAAGAGGAAGGTTGTGGTGTGGACTGCTCTAGTTACGTGGAGCTTTTGATGAGCCATAAACTGGATTTCCCCGGTTCTGAGATCATGTTCTCTTCTAACAACACGCCTGACAAGGAATATGCCTATGCGCGTGAATTGGGTGCAACTATTAACTTGGATGCCTTTGAAGATATTGAACATCTGGAGCGAGCTACAGGTATCCCAGAAATCATTTCTTGTCGTTACAATCCAGGCGGAGTTTTTGAATTAGGAACAGACATCATGGATAATCCTGGGGAAGCCAAGTTTGGGATGACCAGGGACCAGCTTTTTGAAGCCTTTGC
>CABTWF010000077.1:0-1976 GCA_902488495.1 uncultured Streptococcus sp.
GACTTTGACATCGACCGTATTTTGGAGATTGAGCAGGAGACTCGTCACGATGTGGTTGCCTTCACACGTGCGGTTTCTGAGACGCTTGGTGAAGAGCGCAAGTGGGTTCACTATGGTTTGACTTCTACCGACGTGGTGGATACGGCCTACGGTTACCTCTACAAGCAGGCCAATGACATCATCCGTCGTGACCTTGAAAATTTCACCAACATCATCGCTGATAAGGCTAAGGAGCACAAGTTTACCATCATGATGGGTCGTACCCACGGTGTGCACGCTGAACCTACAACTTTTGGTCTTAAATTGGCAACTTGGTACAGCGAAATGAAGCGCAATATCGAGCGTTTCGAGCATGCGGCTGCTGGTGTGGAAGCTGGTAAGATTTCTGGTGCGGTTGGGAACTTTGCCAACATCCCACCGTTTGTAGAGCAATACGTTTGCGACAAGCTTGGTATCCGTGCTCAAGAAATCTCTACACAGGTCCTTCCTCGTGACCTTCACGCTGAGTACTTTGCAGTTCTTGCTAGCATTGCGACTTCTATCGAGCGTATGGCGACTGAGATTCGTGGCCTACAAAAATCTGAGCAGCGCGAAGTCGAAGAGTTCTTTGCTAAAGGGCAAAAAGGGTCTTCAGCAATGCCTCACAAACGCAACCCAATCGGTTCTGAAAACATGACTGGTCTTGCGCGTGTTATCCGTGGTCACATGATTACAGCCTATGAGAACGTAGCTCTCTGGCATGAACGTGACATCTCCCACTCATCAGCTGAGCGGATTATCACACCAGATACGACCATCTTGATTGACTACATGCTCAACCGTTTTGGCAATATCGTCAAGAACTTGACGGTCTTCCCAGAAAATATGATCCGCAACATGAACTCAACTTTCGGTCTTATCTTTAGCCAACGGGCTATGTTGACCTTGATTGAGAAAGGCATGACGCGGGAGCAAGCCTATGACCTAGTGCAACCAAAAACAGCCCACTCATGGGATAACCAAGTGGACTTTAAACCGCTTCTGGAAGCTGATCCAGAAGTTACTTCCCGCCTGACCCAAGAAGAAATTGACGAAATCTTCAACCCTCTTTACTACACGAAACGGGTGGATGATATTTTCCACCGTATAGGTTTGGATTAAAACAAAACTAAAAAATCCAGTAAAATCAAACTTGATTTTACTGGATTTTTGTTCTCTCACCAAGCAAAAGCATTGGTTGGGGTTTCTAAGGCTTTTAGCCAGGAATTGTCGGAAACACGACAGAGGGTAACAGAAAGCCCTGCCATATCTAGGCTTGTGATGAGGTGACCTGTTTTGACAAAGGGTAGTTTCAAGCCTTCTATATCCAACAATTGAAGAATGTCATCTGTGAAAACGAGTTCTTCCAATTTTGAAGTGCCGCCTAAGTTATTGATGAGGAGAATAAATTCTTGTCCTTCTTGCCACTTGAATTTCATTTTGATTTTGTTGATAAGCTCCACAGCGAGCAGTTCGGAAGATTCGAACGGAACCATCCGATAACCGGGCTCTCCATGGATTCCAATTCCGTAGGAAATTTGACCTTGGGGCAAATCAAAGATAGGTAACTGCTTGCTTGGTAAAGTGGCAGATTTTGTTGCGACTCCCAGTGTCGCAATGGAGGTGGACAGAGAAAGAGCGAGCTTTTCCAACTCATCCAAGTTTGCTCCTTCTTTGGCAGCCTGCCCGAGAATTTTATGTAAGAGAATTGTTCCTGCAACCCCGCGGTGACGGATTTGGAAGTTGCTTTTTTCGACTGAAATATCATCATGGGAAATGATGTATTTGACTGGAATTCCTTCCTTGCGTGCTTGATAAATGGCTTGAGAAAATTCTTTAATATCAGCATCGAAGTTTTTAATAATGACAAAAACGCCCTTGCCTTGATGCAGAAAACGAATGGTTTCTAAAATATGCTCAGCACAGGGGGGCACAAAAATGGGACCACTAATAGCAGC
>CABTWF010000078.1:0-1860 GCA_902488495.1 uncultured Streptococcus sp.
AATGCTATCGCTAAGGAAAATCTACGTGGTGTGCGCGTGGTTAAATCCTTTGTGCAGGAAAAAGCACAATTTGACAAATTTACCGAAGTCTCAGATGAACTTCTCGGCCAAAATCTTTATATCGGTTATGCCTTCTCAGTTATAGAACCTGTTATGATGCTAATCGGCTATGGAGCGGTCTTCCTCTCTATCTGGTTGGTGGCTGGAATGGCTCAGTCAGATCCGTCTGTAGTGGGCTCGATTGCTTCCTTTATCAACTATCTCAGCCAGATTATCTTTACCATCATCATGGTTGGATTTTTAGGGAATTCTGTCAGTCGTGCCATGATTTCCTTGCGTCGTATCCGCGAAATTCTAGATACCGAGCCAGCGATGACCTTTAAAGATCTCCCAGACGAAGAGTTAGAAGGAAGTCTCTCTTTTGAAAATGTGACCTTCACCTATCCTAATGATGATGAGCCTATGCTGAAGAATGTAACCTTTGAAATTGCGCCTGGTCAGATGGTCGGTGTGGTTGGGGCTACTGGAGCAGGGAAGTCCACTCTAGCTCAGTTAATTCCACGACTTTTTGATCCGCAGGAGGGATCTATCAAGATTGGAGGCAAGGATATTCGAGACGTCAGCGAGGGAACCTTGCGTAAAACAGTTTCCATCGTCTTGCAACGTGCTATTCTCTTTAGCGGAACCATTGCAGATAATCTTCGTCAAGGGAAAGGCAATGCCAGCGTGTCAGAAATGGAACGTGCAGCACGGATTGCCCAAGCCAGTGAATTTATCGGACGCATGGAAAACAAATTTGAGAGTCAGGTTGAAGAACGTGGCACCAATTTTTCTGGTGGACAAAAGCAACGGATGTCTATTGCCCGTGGGATTGTCAGCAATCCCCGTATCCTGATTTTTGACGATTCGACTTCAGCCTTGGATGCCAAGTCAGAAAGACTTGTGCAGGAAGCTTTGAACAAAGACCTGAAAGGGACGACAACCATTATCATCGCTCAAAAGATCAGTTCAGTCGTCCATGCGGACAAGATTTTGGTCTTGGATCAAGGGCGTTTGATTGGAGAAGGACGGCATGCAGACTTGGTAGCTAACAATGCCGTCTACCGCGAAATCTACGAAACACAAAAGGGAAAGGAGGAATAAAATGAAAACCGTTCGATTTTTCTGGAATTATTTTAAAGTTTACAAGTTCTCCTTTGTCATTGTGATTCTAATGGTTGCAGTTGCGACGATTGCCCAAGCCCTCTTTCCAGTTTTTTCAGGTCAAGCAGTGACGGAGCTCGCTAACCTAGTGCTGGCTTATCAAAATGGAACTTCCGAACTAACCTGGCAGAGTTTATCAGCTCTGATGCTGAATCTAGCCCTGGTTGTCCTTGCCTTAGTGGTATCCAGTTTGATTTACATGACCTTGATGACCCGTGTGATTGCTGAGTCGACAAATGAGATGCGTAAGGGCCTTTTTGGCAAACTTTCCCGTTTGACCGTTTCTTTCTTTGACCGCCATCAGGATGGCGATATCCTCTCTCGCTTTACGAGTGACTTGGACAACATCCTTCAAGCCTTCAATGAAAGCCTAGTTCAGGTCATGAGCAATATTGCTCTTTACATCGGTTTGATTTTTGTCATGTTTTCAAGAAATGTGACGCTAGCCCTGATAACAGTAGCCAGTACTCCAGTAGCCTTTCTCATGTTGGTTTTCATCGTGAAAATGGCCCGCAAATACACTAATCTCCAGCAAAAAGAGGTAGGGAAACTCAACGCCTACATGGACGAAAGTATTTCAGGGCAGAAAGCTGTTATCGTACAAGGAATTCAAGACGACATCGTAGCAGGCTTTGTGGAGCAAAATGAGCGCGTGCG
>CABTWF010000079.1:0-1851 GCA_902488495.1 uncultured Streptococcus sp.
GCTTCCTCCGTGATATCACCAGTCGCATCAACCTCAACAACATGAGCTTCCTCATCAAAGTCCACCTTGGCATTCAGACCTCGAACCACTTGATTCATGGTGAAAACATCTGACAAGATCGGGACATTCTGCAAGACTGTCTTACCCTTGCTTGCTAGAATAGTCGCTGCCAACAAGGGCAAGACTGCATTCTTTGCTCCCTCGATTGTCACACTCCCGACCAGACGATTATCTCCGCCTTGAACCACAATTTTTTCCATAGCTGTTTCCTTTACTTTTGATTTTATAATAGTCCTCTAAGTGCTTCTTGCCACAGTTGGTACAAACTGATAAAGAATGAACTCAAGATGTAGCCCATCACAATACTAAAGAAGCCTACCAACAAACGAACTTTTTTTGTGTTAGTAGCGGTCACTTTTATAACCTTTTCCCATCTCACAAGATCCTTCAAAAGGTAAAAACTCAAATAAATAAAGAGTATATGACTACTTAGAGTGAATAATAATTGAACCATTTGACTATTATACCATCTTATCCGCTTACGCGCTAGTTTTCAATTTTTCTACGAATTAGGGATTGTTTTTAAGGTAATCAATCGCATCCTGCAAAGTCTTAACGGGAACGATTTTCATCTCTGTTTTGATCGTTTTAGCAGCTTCTAGGGCTGTTTCATAATTGCTTTTCGCATTGGGATCTGCTTTTTTTGCTTCCTCGGTGACTGGATTGTCAGGAGCAAAAAAGATGTTGGCTCCCTGACGAGAGGCTGCCACCACTTTTTTGTCAATTCCACCAATGTCACCAACATTCCCATCACGATCAATAGTTCCCGTTCCCGCAACGATGCGGCCATTCCGAAGTCCTGGATCTGCTATCTGGGTGTAAATAGCGAGACTAAACATGAGCCCGGCACTTGGCCCGCCGATACCAGCTGTTGAAAAGCGAATTGGAACGTCACTGGTCACTTCCGTACGGTCAATCAAACCAATCCCAATCCCGTTTTTCCCGTTTTCGAGAGTGATAATTTTACCTTCAGCAGACTTGACTTTTCCGTCTTCTTCATAGGTTACTTTGACTGTGTCCCCTAATTGTTGAGAATTGACATAGTCGACCAAGTCTTTTGAACTATCAAATGTTTTGTCATTAACAGCCGTCACGGTGTCTGCTATGTTCAGAATGCCCTTAAAAGTTGAATTGTCCGTCACGGTCAAGACATAAACTCCCAGATACTTGAGTTCAATATCCTTACCAGCGGTCTTCAATCCTTGATACTTGGCCATGTTTTGAGAAGTTTGCATATAGAACTGATTGATCCGCATAAACTCCGCATCCGTAGAGCCACCCGTAGTCTCCTTGGCGCTTCTAATATCTGTGAAAGGTGTTAACCAAGCATAGACAAGATGCGATAGGGTTGCGTGTCGAATACCGACTGTTACAAACTGGTAAGCTCCTGCTTCTGTGTCTTCTGTTTCATTGACTTTCAAAACGCGACGAATATCTTCCGCTCCACCCGGAACTTCTATGTAGTAAGGTAAAGGTACTACAAAGGCTAAAAAAGTCAATACTAGTGCTAGGATGACATATAAGGGCCATCTAGTTTTTTTCTTCATGTTCTAATTCCTCCACAACACTGTTTGGGACATATTGCTGAATCTCCTGGCCAAACTTCAGGAGCTCTCTGATGGCTGACGAGCTGATATAGAGATGCTCTGGGCGACTATGTAGGTAGACCGTCTCAATCTCTGGAGCCAGTTGATGATTGTAGTAGTCAAAACTAGCCTCGTATTGCAAGTCTGTAGCATTCCGCAAGCCACGGACAAGAGTTTTAGCTCCCAGTCTTCTTGCAACATCGAC
>CABTWF010000080.1:0-1697 GCA_902488495.1 uncultured Streptococcus sp.
AACCAAGCTGTTCCATAAATCCGTTGCATCATAGCATTGTCACTGTTCCCACGCCAGTAAGCACCTGCTACATTGAGCAAATGGAAAATTTGAATACGCCCAGTTGACGGTACGTGAGGGCCACGGCAAAGGTCCACATACTCACCTTGACGGTAAATTGTAAGACCTCCTTCGTCTTCTGAATGCTCTTCAATCAATTCTAACTTGTAAGGATCGTTTTTGAAAATTTCTCGTGCTTCAGCTTTCGTTACTTCTTCGCGGATTGACGGAAAATTTTCCTTGACAATCTTCTTCATTTCTTCTTCGATACGAGGCAGGTCTTCGTTAGAGATTTGACCAGCTGTATTGTCCGTATCATAGTAAAATCCGTCCTGAATAGCTGGACCGACACCCAAGTGAATGTCTGGGAAGAGACGACGAGCAGCTTGAGCGAACAAGTGAGCAGCAGAGTGACGCAAGATATCCAAAGCGTTTTCATGGTCAGGTGTTACAATCTCAATCGATCCATCTTCTGTAATGGCACGAGTGATATCAATGAGTTTACCGTTGAATTTACCAGCCAAAGCTTTTTTAGCTAAGGAATTGCTGATAGATTGAGCAATTTCAAAAGTCGTGCTGCCTGATTCATATTCACGAACAGCACCATCTGGGAAAGTAATCTTAATCATAGTTTTCTCCTTTAATATCTATTTTATTTATATTGGGCAATTTTAAGAGCCGAGCAATCTCTTCAGCGGTCTCCTTTTCCGATCGACTGCCGTCTGTCATAAGGCTAGGATAGCCTAATTTTTTTGCTTCCTTCCGCACCATTTGGGCAAAAAGAATGTCCCGCTGCATCCAGTTTTCAAAAGCTTGCTCGGGATTGGATGTGTCCTCTAAAACATAGGGAACCCATTCTCTCTGCTGATAATGCTTTGTCTGAAAATCAGCTGTCGGAGTCAAGCATAGATAGGAAACCGCTGGTCCGTCTAGGCTTTTTACCAAGTGAGGCAACAGCCCTGCTCCCTCCACCAAAAGTGGCTTCTCTTGGTGTTCTAGCAAGTAAGACGCTACATAAGGAAAAATCTCCTCATAAAAACGCCATTCTTCATCTGCCATCTCCTTTGGATGTCTCAACCAGATTTGATCCGGACTTCTGTCCTGTCTCAGAAGGGAAATCGGCTTTGCGTTCGCTCTTGCTTGATCCATCATCTGGTCTGTCAAATCATCTAACTTGATATGAAGCAGATCGTACTTCCGAGCAAGAAGGAAAGCAATTGTTGACTTCCCGCTGTAAGGCGATCCACCAATCATATAGAGCATAACTCTTCCTCCTTCCGACAAAATAAAAAGCGACAATCCTAAAAGGACGTCGCAACGTGGTTCCACCTTCATTCATGTACAACAAAAAAGTTTGTTGACACCTCTGATTGGCTCTAACGTAGCCACCGTTTCATGTTTGCATAAAAACAAATCGAGTAGTCCCAGCTACATCCTCTGCGTGATTCCCAGCTCCACACGCTCTCTGAAAGATTTCCTGTAGGTGATATGTCTCTAAAAAGTATTATAACACGATTGGAAAAATTTGCAAGCCCTATGATTAAAATGTATTGTGTTTTGGAACCATTCGAAACAGCACAGCTCTAAAACATAGCCACATTATTATAAGGACCTGTTCTAGTTTTGGAACCATTCGAAACAGCACAGCTCTAAAACTA
>CABTWF010000081.1:0-1648 GCA_902488495.1 uncultured Streptococcus sp.
GAAACTGTTGAGAAGATTTACAAGGCTATTCGTCTGACAGAGCTGGCCGTAGAAGCACGCTACGATATCGAATCCATCTTGCCAAAACAAATCACCTTTATCCATACAGAAGAGTTGGTGGAACGCTATCCAGATCTAACACCAAAAGAGCGTGAAAATGCGATCTGTAAAGAGTTTGGTGCAGTTTTCTTGATTGGTATCGGTGGCGAGTTGCCTGATGGAAAACCTCATGACGGCCGCGCACCTGACTATGATGACTGGACAACAGAGTCTGAAAATGGCTACAAAGGATTAAATGGGGATATTCTAGTTTGGAACGAATCTCTTGGTTGTGCCTTTGAACTTTCCTCAATGGGGATTCGGGTAGATGAGGACACCCTTCGCCGCCAAGTGGCTCTTACAGGAGACGAAGATCGTCTGGAGTTGGAATGGCATAAAGCCCTGCTTAACGGCCTTTTCCCACTGACAATTGGTGGAGGTATCGGACAGTCTCGTATGGCCATGTTCCTTCTTCGTAAGAAACACATCGGAGAGGTCCAGACCAGTGTTTGGCCTCAAGAAGTTCGCGATACGTACGAAAATATTTTGTAGAGAATCGAACCGCAAGGTTCGGTTTTCTTTCTCTTTTTGCCTATAATTTGGTATAATAAACGGTATGAAAATTGTATCAGGAATCTACGGAGGGCGTCCCCTCAAGACGCTAGAAGGCAAGACGACGAGGCCGACATCAGATAAGGTGCGTGGAGCTATCTTTAACATGATAGGTCCCTATTTTGAGGGTGGTCGTGTTTTGGATCTCTATGCTGGCAGTGGTGGCTTATCCATTGAGGCAGTCTCGCGTGGGATGTCCCATGCTGTCTTAGTGGAACGGGATCGAAAGGCGCAAGCTATCATCGCTGAAAACATCCAAATGACCAAGGAAGTTTCCAAATTTCAGCTCTTAAAGATGGAGGCTGAACGGGCCTTGGAGCAAGTGAATGGTCCCTTTGACCTGGTTTTTTTAGACCCTCCCTATGCCAAGGAACAAATCGTTGCAGATATCGAAAAAATGGCAGAAAGAAACCTTTTCTCCGAAGAGGTCATGGTTGTCTGTGAAACCGATAAGTCTGTAGAACTTCCAGAAGAAATCGCCTGCTTAGGCATCTGGAAGGAAAAAATATATGGGATTAGTAAGGTGACAGTTTATGTCAGATAAAATTGGATTATTTACAGGTTCATTTGATCCGATGACAAATGGACATCTGGATATGATTGAACGTGCCAGCAAACTCTTTGATAAGCTCTATGTCGGGGTGTTCTACAATCCCCACAAACAAGGCTTTCTCCCTGTTGACAATCGCAAACGAGCAGTTGAAAAAGCGGTGGCGCATTTAGATAATGTAGAGGTGCTGGCTTCTCATGACCAACTAGTTGTCGATGTTGCAAGAAGACTGGGTGCTAAGACCCTTGTCCGTGGCTTGCGAAATACCACCGACTTGCAATACGAGTCTAGCTTTGACTACTACAATCATCAACTGGCTCCAGAAATCGAAACCATTTACCTATATAGTCGCCCAGAGCATCTTTATATTAGCTCTTCAGCCATGAGAGAACTTCTGAAGTTTGGTCAGGAGATTCAGCAATATGTCCCAAACAGTGTTGTGGAGGA
>CABTWF010000082.1:0-1587 GCA_902488495.1 uncultured Streptococcus sp.
AAAAAGGAGACCAGCTATGAAAAGTCAACCATAAATTAGCAAAAAATTTCTTTTTCATATCGGTGGTAAAAAAGGGTAACTTTAATAGAGCTCCCTTAGGGTGCTTTTTCAAAATCTATCGATATAGGTATACAGATCTCTTACTCGAGGTTAAATTCTACTTCGTCAGTGAGCATCTTCCAGATGACTCTGACAAGCTTGCCGGCACAGTGCCCAAGTGCATTGTAGTGAGACCGGCCTTCAGCCCTCTTGGCATCATAATAAGCCTTGAAGGTTGCGTTGTTCCTGACAACGTTCCAAGCTGCATTTACAAGAGCATATCGTAAAACACGAGAGCCACGTTTGGACATCCTTGTTGTCTTAGCCTGAAAGTTACCAGACTGATAAACAGAAGGATCCAGGCCTGCAAAAGCAAGCAGCTTGTTTGGATTGGAGAAACGGTGAATATCGCCTATTTCACCAAGGATCATTCCACCATTGATATAACCGATACCAGGAATGGTCATGATGACAGAATCGTTAAATTTCATGATATCCGTCATCTCAGCTTCAATCTTTTCTAATTGGCTATCCAGTAACTCGATTTGTTGAATGGTTTGAGTTATCTGAATAGATATAGCGCTGTCGTTGGCACCGACAGACTTCTGTGCGAGAATTCTTAATTCTTTGGCCTGCTCTTTAGTAAAATGTCCGTGCGAGTTCACTTTGAGCAGATTTGCCAGATGAGTCATATGCATGGAAGCAATCTCTTTTGGAGAAGGTGCTTCTTTTAAAAGAGCATAGACAGCATTCTGATGCAGACCGGATTTGAAAAAGTATTGAATCTCCGGGAATACTTGATCAACATAGGTTGTCAGTTGGATTTTCAATCGGGTGCGTTGCTTAATGGTTTTCTGCCGAAAGCGCCCCAAGGCCTTAAGATCCATCATATCGAGATCAAAGAAGGTAATAAATCTTAGGTCATCCTGCATCATAAGAGTTTTAGCAATAACAAATGTGTCGACCTTATCTGTCTTTGTTTTACGAACATTGTTCTTACGCATCTGACAGGTTTTGATGGGGTTCAACACACACACTTGGTAGAACTCAGCAACAAGGTATCGAACAAGGTTGTCACCGTAGTGTGCCGTCGACTCAAGACCGATGATGATGCTGTTCTTATCGAATGATTCGAGCTTAGAGACCAGCAGTTGGAAGCCATCAGCGTCGTTTGTGAATTTGAACGGCTCAATGAGTATTTCACCGTCCGAAGAAATCGCAGCGGCGAAATGGTTGAGTTTGGCAATATCAATGCCTACAAAAATTTTCATGAGGTTGTACCTCCCTTTCATAAAGTCTGATACCATGATGTCCACCATCGATTATCATCGTAGACTTGATAGAAATAAGTACTCTGAGTGAAAAACACTCCGGCAACATCCAGCTAATAAACAATTCAGATAAAGGTAGCGGCAATACACTCCAGTCGAGTAGTCAAGGCTACAGGGAAAAATCAAAAGTCCATAGTATCTGAATTGTATTGAACCACGATATTAAAAGAAAGGAAACGTGTGATAATTAACTTCCTAATTATCATACAAGATAAAG
>CABTWF010000083.1:0-1544 GCA_902488495.1 uncultured Streptococcus sp.
CAGATGCTGGTTATGGTATCAAAGGAGGGGGAGGATTATTGGGAGGCCTGCAACAATTTGGTGTTTTAGGAGATTTATGTTTACCTAGCCACGCTTCTAAAAGTCTGTTGGAAACAGAGAGGGTATCACTTATGGACCCCACTGCGTCAGAACATGGAAGGAGCGAGCCAGCATAACAACTGGAGATTACTGGCTATGAGGCGAACCATTGAAACGCGCTTTTCTGAGTTATGTGCTCTCTTTGATATGGAACACACCTTCGCCAGAGGAGTAGCTGGACTACAGTTGAGGATTGAACAAATCCTATTGGCTTATCATTTGAGCTATTTTGAACTTAACTAGCACCACGGGTAACATTACTATTAAAATATAATAATTTAATATAATATTTATAAAATTTCAGATCTCTCCAGAATGTAACATATGATTCAAGAAATTGATAACAAATCAGCCAGCGACATTTGAATATAAAAAAGAAAAGCAAATTGTTTCACCTCTATTCAATATTCGCTGGCATCTCCCCGCTACAATTATATTGAACAAAAAGAAAAAGAGCCTGAGACAAAAAGATTTCTCAGCTAATAAAAGAGAGATTCACATTTGGTGTAAGTCTCTCTTTTAGTTTTTAGTTAATTTCTTGTTATATTTCAGTAGGTTATTGGCCATGAGAACCAAGCCCATGTCAATTTTAACCTGACGTCTGCCTCTGAGATTACATCGTTTGTACCCCAAACAAGCCTTTATCTGACCAAAGACAGGTTCCACATCAACTTTACTTGGGCAAAGATGTGACTGCTTTCGTCAGATAAAAGCGCTTGGCTTTCTTTTCGTTTTAAGACTCGATATCGCTCATTGACGTAAAGTCCCTTTTGCGGAGCCAAGTCAGGTTGTTCTGCCTTATAAACCCTAATTTCCTGCTTGAAACCTGTCGTGGTATGGCTGTGTTTGAGGTGGTCAAATTGGTATACCCAACCCTCTGGATGGGTGTAGGAATCAGCTGTTCCATCGTAAGTCCAGTTAGCCAAATTCCTATTAGATTCTTTGTGTTTTTTCTTCTGTTCCTTGTCAAAAAGACCATATTTAATCAAGTGGTCAACGCCCATCCTATCTAAGGTGAGAAGATTCTCCTCGCTACCATAGCCCGCATCGGCGACAACCGTTTTTAACTCATGTGGATACGTTTCTAAAAAAGGCAAGAGCGTTCTGGTATCTGTTGGATTTGGATAAATGTCATAGTGAAGGACGAACTGATTTTCAGTGGCGATTTGTAGGTTGTAGCCAGGTTTGAGTTGTCCATTTCTCATAGGATCTTCTTTCATTCTCATGAAAGTCGCATCATGATCCGTCTTAGAAAAACTCTTTCGACCTTGGAAGGTCTCTTGATAAATCTCACATTTTTCGGCCCGCACTGAAAAGTCATCCTTGACTTTACGCAGGACTTTCTTGAGATTGCGGCGTTTGGTCTTACGCTCGTCCCTACCTTTAACTGGTGTTTCCTCAATGTCTTGGCTCAGTCCAGCCAATTCTTCTTCAAGAAGTTGAGC
>CABTWF010000084.1:0-1504 GCA_902488495.1 uncultured Streptococcus sp.
GGTCGTGGAGCTCGTATGAAAATAGAGAGTGACAAAGTGGAAATTACTTCTGGTGTTCGGCATGGGCGAACCATAGGGGGACCGATTACACTCAATGTGGCCAATCTAGATCATCAAAAATGGTTGGACATCATGAATGTAGCAGATGTGGAGGACAAGAAAAAAGAGCTGCGCAAGATTACTAAACCTCGTCCGGGTCATGCAGATTTGGTCGGAGGTATGAAATATCGTTTTGATGATCTGCGTAATTCATTGGAGCGCTCTTCTGCGCGTGAAACGACCATGCGGGTTGCGGTGGGAGCTGTTGCTAAGCGTCTTTTAGAAGAAATCGGAGTTGAGGTAGCTAGTCATATCGTAACTTTCGGTGGCATTGACATTGAGGTTCCGGAAAATCTGACCGTTTCTGAAATCAAGAAACGTGCTCGTCAGTCAGAAGTTTCGATTGTCAATCCAGAACGTGAAGAGGAAATTAAAGCCTATATTGATCAGATAAAGAAAGATGGTGACACGATTGGTGGAATTGTTGAAACCATTGTCGGTGGTGTGCCAGTTGGACTAGGTTCCTATGTTCAATGGGATAGAAAACTAGATGCTAAAATTGCTCAAGGAGTGGTTTCTATCAATGCATTTAAAGGTGTGGAATTTGGAGTTGGTTTTGAAGCAGGGCGGCTTAAGGGCAGTCAAGTGATGGATGAAATAATCTGGTCTAAAGAGGATGGATTTACTCGTCGCACCAACAATTTGGGCGGTTTCGAGGGCGGTATGACCAACGGAGAACCTATTGTAGTGCGCGGAGTGATGAAGCCGATTCCAACTCTCTACAAGCCACTTATGAGCGTTGATATTGAGACACATGAGCCTTATAAGGCAACGGTGGAGCGAAGCGATCCGACAGCTCTTCCAGCTGCTGGTGTTGTTATGGAAGCTGTTGTTGCAACAGTGCTTGCAACTGAGGTTTTGGAGAAATTCTCTTCAGACAATCTGAAAGAATTAAAAGAAGCCGTTCAACAACACCGCGATTATGTGAAAGGATTTTAATGCTCACCTATATTTTTACAATGACTTTGGTCGGAATTTTTGCAGGAATTTTGGGCGCTTTATTAGGACTTGGAGGCGGAATTGTTATCACGCCTGTACTCACTCTCTTATTTGGGGTGGACATTAAGTATGCGGTAGGAGCCTCTATTATTGCAGTTTTAGCGACTAGTTCAGGGTCTGCGATTGCCTATCTCAAAGATGATATGCTCAATCTGCGAATTGCCATGTTTTTGGAAATTTTTACGACTTTAGGAGCTTTTGTAGGCGCTATGTTATCAGTGATAACAGATTCACAAGTCCTTTTCTTACTTTATGGCGCTCTCATGCTCTTTCAAGCATTTAATATGTACCAGAAGATTCATGATAAAAAGGACAATCAGAATGTGAGTCACAATGATGCTATCGCAGAGAAATTAAATCTCGGTGGTGAATATTTTGACAAAGGTCTCAATCAAACAATCAAGTA